>CAZITS010000401.1:0-5605 GCA_964542185.1 uncultured Pirellulaceae bacterium | reverse complement strand
GCAGGTCATCGCGTCTGAACTGCAGATGGTCGCGCCGCAGATACCGTTTCAGGACGGCCCGCAACGCGGGCAGCAGGGACGTGGCCCGAGACATCCCGACCGACCTCACGACCGCGACGGGCGAGGTGGACCGAGGCGTGACCCACCGCCGAAACATAAAGGACGTGGAAAACGCGGTCCTGGACGCCATCGTCACAAGGGACCCGGCCAGCGCAGAGGGCCGGGCAGGGGGCCCGGAGGTGACCGACGTTAGTCACGAAGCCAACTGTACCGAAACGTGACCAGCTACCTTCCAGCGTAGCGACAGACTGGACTCGACAACCTCTGCCGTTGCGGCAAAACCGCTGCACAAGAATTGCCCTTCTCTGCAGCAGCGGTGCGTCCTTTCTATCGGCATTCTGAAACTGCTATGCTAACGATGCTTCCCGGAAAAATCCCTGCCGGCCAACTGTCTCGTGACCTGGAGCACTACCGCAATGCCACGTCTGTTGCCAGCCCGCCGGGTTTGTCAATGGCTGCTCGCTACCTGCGCAGCGAACCTTACATGGGGTGTGGAAACATGGGGTGTGGAAACATGGGGTGTGGAACCTGAGTCAGTTGCCACCGTTGTGCGCGCGCGGCACACCGCTTCTCGATCACCGCAGCCTGCGGCCCCCCCCGCGTCGCAGCAGGACGCAGACAACCCAGGGGTTGCCATAGCGGTGCAGCATGCATTCCGGCTGGTGAAGCAATCCACACCACCCAGCAGTAACACAGATCAAGTAGAGATCCTCAAGGTCACCGAGCACGCGCCCACCAAACTCAGTCCACTGCGAAACCAGAATACTTCCAGCTTATCGGTCTCAAGCAGCGGCACTGTGGCAGCTTTCTATGGATACGACGGGGCTCCCAGGTTCTTTCGTGTCTCGACTGACGGCGGCCTGAGCTGGGGCCCGGAACAACCCAGCCCACCCGAGATAGGTGGCGGGCAAGCCAGCGGCAGGCTACCGAAAGGTGGTAGTATCCGGCCAGTAGGGTCAAGCCAGCCGGTCGCCGACGAACCGGGCTGGTACCAACAGAGCCTGGTGTACTTTAACGACGACTTCGCCACGCACACGATCAAATCAGCCCGTGTTTATATGCCCGATGCGATCACCAGGCGTATTGAAGGACGCTCGTATGTCTGGTCCTGGCCGGCTTTCCACAGCCGTATCGAAACGCTTGCTAACGGCAATCTGATGGCGCCGATGTACGGCCTGTTTGAAGGTGACGCTGTCGGATCAGATCGAGGCTGCCGGGTGATTGTCGTACGTTCCGAAGATCAGGGTCAGACCTGGCGATACCAGGGAACCGTCTCCCACGCACACCAGGATCCAAATCCCGAACTCCCCGGCATGTTCGCCGGGTTCACCGAGTCCAGCATCGCACAGTTGGCAGGCGGAAAACTGCTGTGCATGCTGCGCAGCCAGGGTTCACACCTGCCTTCTGAATACCGACCACTCTATGTCAGCTGGTCGGACGACCTGGGCAAAACGTGGACCACGCCTATCCCGACACGCCCGCACCTGATGAACATTCTCCCGACGCTGATCACCCTCGACAACGGTGTGATTGCCGCCGTTTACGGACGCCCGGGGGTGCATGTCGCCTTCAGCACCGATGAAGGGCATACCTGGTTTAATCGCATCAGCTTCTCGCATTTGAAGGTAGGGCTGGTCACCGGTCAGGTCGACGGCCGCCAGGTCGCACCCCATCGTCTGGCAGTCATTGGTGGCCTCAACAACGGAACCTGGGTATCCCCGATCACAGTCGAACGCCAGCTCGTCTCACCCGCGCGCCAGGTCGTATCGGGGCGCGTTGTCGATGACCAGGACAAACCGATCGCGGGAGCCCGTGTCCAGTTGAGTCCCAACCGCTATGCGGCCCATGCCTGGAACATCGTCCCGACGGACCCAGGCCTGCCTGGGTATTACCACGAACCATTCTTTGAAAACAAAATGATGCCCGACTCACCACGTCTGGCATACCGCTCCATTCAACAGGACAGTCAACATGCCACCGTGACGACCGATCCGGACGGCAGATTTCGCCTCGCAAACATCAAGCTCGGTGAGTGGATACTGACTGTCGAAGCCGATGGTTTTGCGCCACAGTACCGGCGTATTCAGCACCTCCCGAGCACACAACCATCCACATTCCAGCTCCAGCCCGGTCGTGCTGTCCAGGGGCGTGTTGTCGACCCCCAAGGTCAGCCCATCGTTGGCGCATGTGTTGTGCTGGAACATTTCCATTGTCATACCGATGCGGGTGGCCATTTTGCCTGGTCGGTGACCACGCCGGTGCCCGATCAGGTCGCAGTCAAGGTGCGCAAGCGGTACAGCCGCCAATACACGGTGTTGCAAAAGACGATGTCACTTGTCGAAATCGAACAGCAACCGATTGTGCTCGGCGTCAAGTAACACACCGCAACCGCGCTGGCGGACTGCCGAAACAAGTCCGTGATCAGGTCCCGGGGATCCGCACATAAAACGGTATCACGCCAGCGGACTCATAGCCCAATCGCCGATAAACCGGCGCACCCATTTGCGACGCTTGCAGAATGGAGGTTTTGTAGCCTGCATCCGCAGCCAGCCGCAACGGTTCCCCAGTTGCAAATCCACCCAGTCCTCGGCCACGGTAATCAGGTAGCGTGGAAATGTTGTAGACCTCGGCAATCCCATCCCGGAGAATGTTCGTCGCGGTCGCTACAGGTCGGTCGCCATGAAAGACGAGAAAGTAGCGATACTCCTCGCCCTCCTGGGCATTCGACTCCACCACACCCGGACCAAGCAGATCGGCAAACGGCCGAGGCAACTCATACCCTGCGGCCATGATGTCGACCCAGAGGTCATGGCGGTCAGCTCCAACACACTGGAGCGTATACTCGTCGCCCAGTTCCGTGGCCTTCAATTCCTGGATATCAAGTGCCATCACCGGCAGCTCTTCAGCCCGTTGAAACCCGCGCCCGGTCAGCAATGCATCGACTTCCGGGCTGGGTGGTCCGAGACAGAATACGCAACTCGGAAACGCATCCACACACAATGGTGTGACGGCTTCAGACAGCAGCCCGGCATCATCCACATCACGGGTAATCAAGAGATTGGCGATGGGGTGTGCCAGCCCGGTACAAGCACGAAAATACTGGTCGGTCGCAATGGCGTCCGATCTCTGCAGGAACCCACGAAACGTCCTGTCAAACACATTTGTTCCCACCTGGTACATCTGGCCTGACAAGTCCAACACCGTGGGAAACACCTGCTGACCCTTCTTTGCACCGCTCACAAACCCACCCTCGTATCGAGCAATCCGAACACGTGAAATCCGACGCGTCGTCCGCGACGCCGGTCACGCGCCCATCATACCAGCTCTGTCCTTCGCATCAGGCTGCGCGATCGCACTGCCCCTGCTGGGCCGCTGCGCAGGAACACGCTGTCGTAGCATCTGGTTGCCGTGGCAGCTATCATCAAGTCCTGGCCGCCAGGAATTCGCGCAAACGCAACAACAACCAGGGAACGGTCGGCAGATGCTGTGGCTGCGCCGCACTTGACGCGATTTTTGCGCAGCGAGTAGGCTGACAGGTCAGACAGCCGATAAACTAGAACAACTGTGGCCACGGTGGCAAACAATCCCAGCACAGCGAGAGAACGGTCATGGCTCAGGACGCCTCGTACTCTGGACGCCTGGGGAGACGCCCATTCCTGCAGTCCGCGATGGCCGGTCTCGGCGCACTGCAGCTGCCAGACCTGCTGCGGCTGCAAACTCAGGCCGCGGCCGCTGGTCGCCCGCGGCGCGACACGGCCTGTATCCTGGTTTGGCTGGATGGCGGTCCGAGCCACCTGGACACCTACGATCTGAAACCAGAGGCGCCGGTCGAGTTTCGCGGGCCTTTCCGCCCCATTGGCACGCGTGTCCCCGGCATGGACCTCTGCGAGCTGTTGCCTCGGCAAGCCAAACTGGCCGACAAGTTTACGCTGATCCGCTCGTGCAGCCACAGCGAGGCGGACCACATGAAGGGGGCCCAGTACATGCTGACCGGGCGCACTTCACCCGGGCCCAACGGGCTGGAACCGGATGTCCGCTACCCCGATTTGAGCGCGATCATCAAATGGGCCGGTCCCACCGGCCGCAGCTCGTTACCCAGCTGCGTCGGCGTTCCGCGCCGCCACGAGTCGGCCGGCGCCGGCTATCTCGGCATGGCGTACGAACCGTTCGAAGTGCAGGCCAATCCCAACAAGGCGGATTTTGAGGTCCCTAACCTGGGACTGCCGGCGACCGGCACCAGGCGGCTCCGCGACCGCGTAGAGCTACTGCGGAATTTCGACGCCTTGCGACGTGACCTGGGCCAACGGGAATTGCTGGAAGCAATGGACAGCTACGACCAGGAAGCAGTCCGACTCTTGACCAGTGACGCGGCCCGCAAAGCGTTCGATCTCAAGGGTGTCGACCCCCGCGAACGGGACCGCTACGGCCGCAGCTACGTTGGACAAAACCTGCTACTGGCGCGGCGATTGGTCGAGGCAGGGATCACGTTCGTGCATGCGGACGGGCGTCATTACGCGGACGTCGCACCAGGAATTCAATCGGATTGGGACGACCACGCTGGCTTTCCCAGCCCCATTTTCGACTCGATGGCAAAGCGGTTGCCGTGGTTCGACCAGGCCGTTTCCGCCCTCATCGAAGACCTCTATCAACGTGGTCTCGACCAACGCGTGCTGGTGGTTGTAACGGGCGAGTTCGGACGCACCCCGCGTATCGGCACCAAAGAAAATGCCCAGACCAAAGCGATGCACGTCGGACGTGAGCACTGGTCGCAGGCCATGAGCATGATTGTCGCCGGGGGCGGCATGAACATGGGACAAGTCATCGGGTCCACAACCGCCCGGGGACACATCCCGAAAGATCGGCCCTTGCGACCGGGCGATCTGCTCGCCACGATCTACCAGCACCTGGGTATCGATACCACGCTGGAATACCATGACCGCAGTGGCCGCCCGCTTCCCATCCTCTCGGAAGGCGCACCGATTGCAGAGCTTGTCGGTTGACGTGGGAAATGTCGTTTCTCCCCAACATCACCCTGCGGAAACGCTCACAGCAGCGATCTGATAAGATTCCGGAACGGTTGCCCCCAAACCCGTTGCAGGCGGCCAAGCACCTTTCTCCCGTGGAACCGATCATGAAGTCCCCAGCGGTCTCTCTCCCGTTCGCAATCGTCCTCTTGGCCGCGTTTGGTTTGAGCAGCTCCGTCACTGGAACGCGCCCCGCGGACAAACCCTCGGGACACCCCAACGCGAACCCAGAGGCATCCTCGCCACTCGCCAACGCACGGCGTCCGGTACTGCAGATCATCAACGGCAGCGTACAGACGATCGAGGTCTACTGGCTCAAGTCCGCCGACGAACGGATCGCCAACGGTCGCATCAAGCCTGGCCAGAACAAACTCATCACCACCACACTCGGCCACCGTTTTGCTGTCGTGGGACAACGCGACCGCACTGAAATCACCGTGACCAGTGTCGTCCCGGTTCAGGCCGTGCGGTTCGCTCCACCGGATCCGGACGGCATACCGGCTTTCTACACCCAGCGCAGC
>CAZITS010000400.1:0-5617 GCA_964542185.1 uncultured Pirellulaceae bacterium | reverse complement strand
CACCACCATACTGCGCGAACACCGTTTTGACGTGGGGAACCAGCAGCAGCACCAGTGACGGATTATCGGCGGAGAGCCGTGCTGCGGGATCCAGCTCACCGCGCCGCGCCGCCATGACAATCGCGGCCAGTACATGTTGCACATCGACCGGATGGCCACTGGGGGCTTCGAGTTGGAGTGCCAGTTCGAACAAGACCTCCGTCATCGACTGGTCCACAGTTGCCTGGCCGGCAGCAGAAATGGAGATCCCGGGCACTACCTGCTGATCACTATGACTCATGGTTATTCTCTGCCGGTCGCAAAAAGCGGAATCGTGGTACCGACTGTTCGCCGACGGTTACCACTTCCTGGAACATTGCCAAGGGGCGCACCCAAAGACTGCGGTCACCATACTGCTGCCGATAGACCACCAGAGGTTCGCTGGATTCGCTGTGTCGGGCCACACCGATGACCAGATAATCGTTGCCTTTGTAGTGGCGGTAGTGACCTGGGCGCACGCTCATTCCCGATTTCTCCAGAGACCGATTTCCCTCAACGATTGCAGCGTCATTCTAGCGGATTCGCCTGGCTAGAGCGCCGGGAGAGCATCGGCCGCCTCAGCATTGCCTACACAATGCCGAGGCGGGCCAGCCAAATGTCGCTCTTGTCTGTCGTGTTGCCGTCGTACCAGGAAATGACACCACTGGTGTCCGTTTCACGAACCATGCCAAAGTACGAATTATCGCGACGATGTTCGGATGGCAGTACTGCCTGTAGCTGCAGTCGCATCGTACTCAGGTTCAATGTGTAGAGCACTGCCCGCATGCCATTCCACCCGTAATCCAACGGCAGATTGAGAAAGCCAGGTTTGTTCCCCATCTCAGCCCGGGCAGCGACAACAATGGTATCCCCGAAACGTTCGACCGCCGGCCCACCAAATCGGACGGCGGTGCCCAGTGTAAATTCCCACTTGTCGTACGGTGGACGGGCCAGTGAGAAACCGGCAATACAATTCCCACCCTCGAGATCGTTCAGTCGCGTCAAGCCGAGACAACTACCGTCTTTGAGGAATACGATCGCCGTTTCGGTAGGACGTTTGGTGCGCGGATGCTGGCCGCCGCTCATCATGGTCGCGTGATACTTCCATTGGATGCCGTCATTCGACTTCAACAGGTCAACCCGGTCATTGGTGTAATCGCACGCGACGTAATACGCGCCCGCGTGCCACTTCGGTTTCCAGAACTGAGCACCACCGGTTCCCCGCCCACGGCGCTGCTGCCCGCGCGGATAGGCCGGCACCGGTTTCGTCCAGTCTCTGCCATTGCTTGAGTGGCACACGAGTGTCTCATGGGGATACGGCGTGTTGTACACGACCAGTCGATCCGGCGTGGCCAGAATCTTGGCATCCCGGTCGTCGCCGATGGCATCCGGGAGCAGAATGGGATCCGACCACGTTCGCAGATCCTCGGACAGGATCACCATAATCCGGCCATCCGGTGGATTTGCAATATGCTTTGTCTTTTGCGTGAAGACCACCCAGTATCGCTCTCTCCAGTACGCCATGCTGGTAAACGCGTTGTAGGTGCGTTTTCCAGTCGAAGTAAAAATGCGTCGCACGTCACCGAAGATCACATGCTTCGACCGCGGCGTTGCTGCGATTCCAAGCGGCAGGCCAGAGACACCATCAACTCCGCAAATACCGCTTAGCGCAGCCGTCCCCTTTTGGACGAACTGTCTCCGCGATTGTCTGGGATTCATGGTAACCTCCTATACGCAGCACCTGTCCGAAGTCCAATCTGGTCATGTTCTCTGAACCGATGCCACATTATCCGGGATAGCCGCAACAAAACCCAGAAACATAAAGATTCCCGGCCCCATCGTGGGCTCGCCGCGCGCCGCTTCAGACACCGCGATTGACTGTGGGCGGAGCAGCAGCGGAGCACCTGCTGCGGCGGCGCCCACAGACAAAATGCCAGCAGTTGGCAGAGAAAACGAACAATCATTCGTCCCGGCACCCTGTATTTACACGAAGCAACCGCAGCATCAAACCGGTTCATTACCCGGCCGCTGCCGGAACCAATACCAGCCACCGCCAACGACCACGGACAAGGACAATAACAGGCCAGCCAACCCGAAGGCGCCACGCCAGCCAGGGTAATACTCAATCTGCGTGCGGCGCACGATAACGGGGGGACGCTCGACGGTACCTTGCTGTTCTGCGGCGTGGAAATAGAGCTCATCAAAACCAGGACGTGGGGCAGCCTGGTCCTCAAACTCGGTCAAATACGCAGGGACATTCTGTAAAGACAGACTACGTGCAACCGATTGGGCCACATAAGACTGAACGGAATTAGAGTAGACCGTCTTGGCATGCCACTTCTGCTCACGCCCGATCGTCGCTTCATAACGCTGGTCCGCCAGCAAAAACACCCGTAACAACCGACTCCGGCGCGCATCTGAAGGTGGCTTCGCTCGATCTGTGGCAAGCTCCTCTGGCGGCGGTTCGCGATAGGGATAGAACGGTTGTTCGGAGGCAAAGGTCATACGGACCGCGTGGGTCTTCAATCTGCCAAGCTCCGCCGATTCCGAAACCTTGAATGCCGTAATGATCCACTTTTGGTCCGTGTAAACCTTCAACCAGGACTCGATCGCGTTGCTGGTGGTGTAACCATGATCCGTCAACCAGGTTTTCAGCAGCTGCGGATCGTCGGCGCGCAGCACGCTCGCCTCGTAGCCGGCAACCTCATATTGGGCAAGCACATCCACGCCACCAGGCAGCGGGCTCGCTGCTGTGTCGGTGAAGATTGTGCCGACCCTCTCCCAGGGACCGAGTCCGAATTTGGTCAGGATCGACCGTTTGATCACGCGTCGCGCCGCGGTCGTCTGTCGCAGTTGCGCCGCGATCGCATCGGCATCGACTTCAAACAGCTCGGGAACCGTCGGTGTTGGCACCAGAAACCCCATCTCCGGCGCATCCGTGTGAAAATCGGCAACGCGAATAAAATGTTCGATTTTGGCGGCCGGATCCCAGACGATCAGGGCAAATTCCTTCAGGATCGAAACATGGTAGCCGGGTGGCGGCGCGGGCGCACAGCCCCAACTGGGCGTCCGTGCCGGGCCTGTCGCGATGCCTGCCAACAGCAAGCCGGTCAGCACAAGCGTACTCGTTTTCACGGTATGCCCTTTCTGCAGCGAATGGACAGGTGGAGCGGGATCGAATCAAGCACGGGCCAACTAAAACAACTCTGCAATCGGTTTGCCACCATAGAGGTGGGTGGGCCGATCCGTTTCATCGTACCAGGAAGCCGTCGCAGGAATCCCCATTGCCTGATAGATGGTGGCTGCAAAATCTTCGGGCGTTTTCTTCGCTGCCACTGGATAGGCACCCTGCCGATCGGTCTTGCCAATCACACGACCACCCTGGACCCCTCCACCGGCAAACAGCACGGTTTGCACAGGACCCCAATGGTCACGGCCAGGCAATCCGGTTTTAGCACCGGTGGGTACAAAAATCCGCGGCGTGCGCCCGAATTCCGAGGCGAGCACTACCAGCACCTCGTCGAGTTGGCCACTCTGGTGAAGATCTTCCAACAGCGCCGACACAGCCTGATCGGTGGGTGGCAGCAGTCGCTGCTGGAGCACCGGAAACTGTTGCTGATGGGTATCCCAGGTACCTGTGTGCCCCAAGTTCACCTGGACAATATTGACGCCCACGTCCACCAGACGCCGCGCCATCAACAGCGACCAGCCAAATTTGTTCCGTCCATAACGATCTTGAACCGGATCTGCCGCGTTACGGACATCGAAAGCCTGTCGCGTTTTACCACGTGTGAGTAAGGCGATCGCGCGCTGTCGATAGCGATCAAAACCAACCGTCGCATCACTTTTCTCGAGTTGCCGCTGCCCGCGACTGATTTTTCCCACAAGATCAAAACGACTGGACAACCGTTGTCCGCTCACATCATTGGGTAAACCGAGCTTGGGTGTCTCGAACACAGGATTGGCGGCGCACTGGTGCTTTTGGAACCCCTTGTCGTCGTAGTGGAAACAATCCGGGCAAGGGCCCCATTCAAACTCTTTGGAGGTCCCGGAGGCCTTGACTAACCAGGGATCATAGCGCGGTCCCATTCGCCCTGCCGTTTGGCCGGATACCAGGCCTTCGTTATCACACAATTCGGGCAAGACCAGCGCTTGTGGCAGGTTATTGCGGGACTTCGTCGCGTATCCGGCTTTCGCTACGATCGACGGCCAATCGGTACGCTTGGCGCGCGACGTAAATCCGATCGGCAATGCGGTCCGACCACTCTGCATCACCATGTGGCCTTGACCGTGACCTGTATACGGATGGGAAACCGAGCGCACGAGTGAATAGAGGTGACTCTGTCTGGCAAGCAAGGGGAGATGTTCACAGATCTCCATCCCTGTGATCGCCGTCTGAATCGGTTGAAATTCCCCGCGCGTCTCAGCCGGTGCAGCGGGTTTCATGTCAAACGTCTCTAGCTGCGACATGCCTCCCACCGCATAAATAAAAATCACTGATTTCGCGGGCGCGTACTGCTGACGGGTAGCTGCTGCGCGGAGAGCCTCCAGCCTTGCCAGGCCGATTCCCAATGCACCAGCGGTACCGGCGTGCACAAGCTGTCGCCGATTCATTCTGTCCATGCGATTGCTCATTAATCCTGGAAAGACCGCTGCCCGGTACTTTCGACGATTTCTATTGTAGCTAATTCGTTTACTGGAAACGTTGCCGCAGCGCCGGCATTGTTGATTCATGCAGAGGTGAGTGCTGGCAGCTACGCCGCGATCCGCCCGCGCCAGCAAACTCGGCAAGCGACATCACCAACCCAATCCAGCAGTCGCGCTACGACCCGGAATCAGCAGGCCGCGGGAGGAATCAGAACGGGACGATCCAGACTACCTCACTCTTCCTGTTGTGCCAGCTCCAGCACCAGGCGGACCACCGGATTACCCTGGCGATCCGTGGCGACAAACACGTCATCTCCACTTGCCGCCGAATCACCCGACTCCAGACGAATCGTATTGCGACCCACTTGCAAATAGTCCCGCGGGACTTCAAAGCACGACAGACCATCCCAATCGCAGATTTTTGCATTCCCTAACAGGCTGGTCTGGGGTGTCTGGGCCTTGATGAACAAGTGCTTCTTGCCATTCACGATGACACTGACCTCCCGCTGCAACACCCCGCTGCCCGCGTTATAGGCGTTCAGGTCGAGACAGATGCGGGCTTTGGCAATTCTGCGGATTTCTTCCAGATCAAAATCGACTTGCACCTTGGAAGCTTCCATATAGGTCCCTTGAAACCCGGCATCTTTACCAAGGACGAGACGCTCACCCTGGTCAAAGGCTTCCGCAGATGCCCGCGTGGTCACGACCCCTCCATATCCCCGTGGACGCTGCGGGCCCTTGTCGCGCGGCAAGGGGTAGTTCGTGCGAATCGATGCCTCGGTAGCCATGTCCTGAAACGCTGCGGGGACAAGCTCCATCCGTGCGAACTGTTCGACAGCTGTGAGCACGGCCGCGACCGTATCGCCGCGCCGAATCTCTGTGCGCGGTTGGTAAGTGCCACCCACCAGTTCCGCATGTAACCTGGCCAACTTCGGATAGAGTTGCGCTTCGT
>CAZITS010000399.1:0-5641 GCA_964542185.1 uncultured Pirellulaceae bacterium | reverse complement strand
CACCGTCGCCGGGGCAGATCGCCCCGGTGGTGGTGCTTTTTCTTTAGCTATCAGGCCGGGCATTCGGATTTGAACTGCCGTTTGCAATCGACAATACAACGTTTCATCGAATTAGCACCGCATGGAACGGGTGCTCGGGCACAGCAACCCACCTTCTCAGATATCTGCCAAGATGTCTTTGGCTATAAGCTGATCAAATTGCTTCTCTACTCGGCTTGGCATAGTGCCGCCTTGCACCAACACGCCTAGTTTCATGTTGATCGTAAATGCTTGCTGTGTGAGGTTGGCGGACGACAGGAAGAGCCACTCGCCGTCAGCCACAGCGCACTTCACGTGGAGGATATCGAGGAGGAGAATGACGAGAGTCGCACGTTACGAAGCACAAACGGGATAACGGTTCGCGATCGTTGTGCTGCGCCACAGCGGGTTATGAGACGTTTCGAGCGGTTTGTCCGCTATCTCGTCTGATTGGTCACGGTCGGCCACCGCGACGGTATCTTGCGGGCGTGGAAATGTGCGCTGGAACACAGACAGTGCGGCAAGGCTCTTGAGGTGGCGACGGTGCGCGGATTCTAATCGCTTCAGTTGGAATTCGGCCCACTTCAGTGACGATGGTGAGCTTTGGGACTCGGCCAGTTCCGCGTAATAGAGCGCCAGCCAACTACTGACGACCTGATCGGCGACGAGCCCCGCCACTGCGGTGTCGGCTGACTCTGCGCCTAGCTGTCGCTTCAAGTCGCCGACTTTGCGAATCAGCATCTCACGTAGTTCGACGTTGTCGCCCGCGATGACGTTGATCCACGCGCGCTGGGCATGGCTGGCGAGGTCGCCCAAACGACGGAAAAGCTCGGGGTGGTCGGCGAGTAACTGGCGGATTTCGACGACCGCAGTCAGCTCGCCCGCTTGGGCTTTAGCCGCGAGCTCGCGGATCCGCGAGCGGGCCTCCTTGTCGGTCCTTTGCACTGGCTGTTGCGTTTTGCGTGGTGGTTCTAGGTTTGAGGCGATCATAGTTCGAGATCTCCGCCAAGGGCCGTAATTCAGACGGTGGTATCCGGCTGCCAATAGTGCTGCGGTGAACAGCGCGGTCGACTCGTGATGTAGTTCTGTGGTTCGCCGCTCCGCCGCTGCGGTACGTTGACGTTCTGTGGTCAGTTGGTCGCGTATCGTCTGTTCCCGCTTACGCTTGCGGTCGTCTTCTGCCGCCGCGCGGACCGCTTGGGCGCCGCAGCCGAAGTACTCCTTGACCACCCGCCCTCCGGGCAGGCGGAGCGAACGATAGTAGTAACGGCGGTTGGCTCTCGTTTCCCACGCCATGGGAAGCTCATATAGTGATCGCTGGGTCGGAGAACCATGACTGGACTTCCTGACGCGCTCTCTGCCACGTTTCCTGTGCACGGTGCCATGTGGGCAGAGCCAATGCCTCCAATGCCAGCCCGTCAAATCCGTATTGCTGGGCGGTTGATTCAATCCGCTGGACAACAGGGGGTAGCTGAGTCTGGTCAATGGCGATTGCCATCGCCGCCAGCCAGCCACGACTGATGCTGGTCGCGTGTTCCTGTGATTGCTGTTTGGCAAGACATTGCGAGAGTCGTTCGTCCAGTCGCCACCAGCTCTTTTCAGCCAGTCCGAACTGAAGACCGCCATCCGGAGCGAGCGTAACCTGAAAACCGAGCCATTCTGCGGTATCGCCCGTCGCGAGATTGCAGAAAGCGGTAGCGTACGATTCCTTCACATGGAAACCGGCGACTTGGAGCAGCGTGATGGCCTCATTAAAGGTCTGTTGGGAATGTGTTGTGAATGGACAGAGTACGACGAAGTCGTCGGCGTATCGGATACAGGGACAGCCACTGCGGTGCGTCCATTTGCGGTCAAACAAATGGTCGACATAGAGATTCAACAACAGGGACGAAATGCAGGATCCCTGCGGTATCCCCCGTTTCCCTTTGCCCCGGATTAGTTCGGCAATCAATGTACAGATGGGCGATTGTGAGAGCCTCTTCGCTACCAGATCCATTAACCGCTGACGTGGGACCACATCGAAGGCGTTTCTCAGATCGAATACAAGCCACTGCGTCAGCCCCTGTTCGCGGACGAGAAGATCAGCCGCCGCCAAGCCATGAAGTCGGTTGCGACGCGGTCGAAATCCGACCGACAGGGGCATGAAGCTTGGATCGAGAATCGGTTGCACGGTCTCCAGCACCGCGCGACTGACGGTACGGGTACCGATATTCGCCACGTGGATCACGCGATGGTCTTGTTTTCCGGGTTTGGGTACCCGGACCTTGCGGACCTTACCACGTCGAAAACGCCCCGCTCGGATCTCGGTGGAGATGTCCCTCAAATACTCCCACAACAGCGACGGTTGATCAAAGTCACTGTATTGCAGGCCATCGGGACCGCTGGCTTTGCCACCACAGGCAGAGAGTGTGTTCCATGCTCCCATCAGCATCATGGGATTGCTCGCGGTTTCGAGTAACCCCTCCATCAGCCGTGGCGCGGTCAGCGGATCGCGCTGCCATGCGGCGACTTCGTTTGCGTGGTCCTCAATGGCGTCGCCCAGTTCCCCGCGATTCCCGCGTGAATAGCGGCCAAAACGAGCACCAGCCTCTCTGGTAAACGATTCATAACTCACTGTGACGAACATCCTCGTGAATGAATGGAAACCGCTGCTGTAGCACAAACGGTTGTTGTTTCTGCGCATTCAATTCAATTTTTTCGGGCGATCATGGCGGAGCCGTGATCGCGAAAGGGACCGAACGACATCTTCTGTGTCTTCTGCTTTCCCTTTAGCGTCATGGCTTCTCTATGACGGTCTGGCCGATACGGCCACACGGGCATAGAGAGTACGTCAGCGCATTAACTGCTCCCCTGACTCAGGAGCTCGTGGTGGTTGCTGTCATTCTTTGTCTCGCGTTTTATTGTCGGTCCACGCTCTCGCAGCGTTCCGCTGTACTTGCGTGGAGGAAACTGAATGTCGCGAGACCGTCGTTCTCCCTTCCTTGCTAGTGTGAGTGATTCTTGCTGTTGCCCTTACGTGGGTTTCAGCTACGTCCTTACGGCCAGTTGTGGCGTTTGACGCCAGAGAGGGCCGTGGCTCTCGCATGTCTTAAATTCTGGAATTTAATTTGTGCACTAAATGAGGATTCTCAGTTTCTCGTTATTTGACGTTAGTCCATTCTGAAGATGGAGGTACTTGTCATTTCAATCGCGATGGCCATGAGATGTTCTGTTTCGATGGTTGTCATTTGTGGTGTTTTTGTTGGGAGTCTCATTTGTGGTGTTTTTGATGGGAGTCTCATTTCTGGTGCTGGTACGGTTTCGTTTACTTGTTTGTGTTTGGGAGTTAGTTCTTGAAAGCGGATACGTCTTCTCGGTAGTTTCTTTTTCGGTGTTTTTGCTTTGCGTTCGTTTTCGATGCGGTGTTTTTCTGCTTCTTTGAAGGAAATGAACTGTCGTTCGTTCGCTAACCGGCCCCAACTCGGCTTTCCGCCCTCGATGGCAGGGTGGGCACTGATTGCCAGCCTTGGCTGGCCTGTCAGGGCGGCCATTTGCCGAGAATCGGTTTCCAGTAACAGGTAGTCGCCGACCTCGACGCGGGTCGCTTTCCGGCCCAAGGTTCCCCATGACCGTAATGTGGGAGCGCTAAGCTTCCACCAGTAGCGGCTCTCAGAAAACGCGTTTTCCGAGATCCGGAAAGACTCCTGCGCGGATGCGACCTCGTCCCACGGCGTCTTCGCATTTGGAGGCAATTTGCTGACTACCGGCAGCGATGTGCCACCGCTGGACAGCGGCTCTCCAATTCCATCCAAAAGCCAGCATTCGTTGACTTCCCGCATCTTTGCCAGAGCTGTGACGAGCGTCTTGGAAGGCGCGCGGTCGCCGCTCAGTGTCCGGGAAAGAAGCGACTGTGTCACGCCGATTCGGCGTGACGCTTCCCTCTGCTGAATTCCCCCAAACTGAAGTTCAAGAACCCGATTGATTCGACTGGCCAGTGAATTCATGAATCTCGCTCGAATGTCGTGTCCACCTGTTGCATCAGGCATCAAATGATGCCACACTGTGACCGGTGCGTCAAGAGCAGGCAATCAGATGCGCACAAACACGGTATTGAACTGCCCACGAGAGCCTGTTTTCGGAATGCAAGATGGAGAGTCAGCGGATGATTGAAAACAAGCACTCAGCAGACAGCGCTGCCGCTCGGAGCGACGAAGCGATGCTGATCAGCGCAGACGATCTCGCTCATTTACTGGGCGTATCAAAACGACAGATCTGGCGGCTACGGAGCCGTGGTGACTTAATCGAACCGATTAAGATTGGTTCAACCACGCGATGGCCGTTGGATGCCGTGCGTGAATGGATCGCTGTCGGATGCCCACGACCGAATGCTCACAGTGACAAAACGAACTACCAATGAGGCGGACAGGGAAATGCGTCAAACAGACAAGCAATGGTGATGTGATTCAGCCCGCAATAAGCTGCAAACCAACTCGTGGGTCGCGTAAAGACCTCGTGGCTTGGATTCGCAACAGCTCCCGTCTTCGAGGGACGCGAAAAACGAGAGAGGACGTCAGGATGGCTAGTGTTTTCAAACGAAAAGACAAGAACGGTAAGAGGAGTCAACGTTGGACCATTCAGTACAGCGATGCCCACGGAAAGAAGAGGCAGCGAGTTGGGTTCACAGACAAGCAGGAAAGCCAGCGTCTGGCGAACAAGATGGAAGAGGCCGCAAAACTTCGCAGGGATGGAGTGATCGATCTCGCTGCCGAAGTGCTGGCAGCTCAGACCAAACGACCTGTTTCTCAACACCTCTCTGAGTTCCTCGACACGATCCGATCCAAAGGTGGGACCGAGAAGCACGTCAGATTGATCTCGGCTCGCATCGAAGCTGTTATTAAAGAAGCTCGAATCGCAACCCCTTCCGAGATCACGCGCGCTCGAATCGAGTCGGCGATCGGGGCTATTCAGAAACGAAACGATCTCAGTCCCCGGACGGTCAATCACTACATCCAGACGATCAAGGAATTCGTCGCGTGGCTGGTGCCCCACCGATTGGCTGCCAACCCACTGCTTGATCTAGAGTTGCGGAATGCCGAAGTCGACATCCGGAAAAAACGTAGGGCACTGACTCCCGACGAAGTGTCACGTATTGTGGAAGCGGCACGATCCAGCTCGAAAGACGTCCAATGTTATGACGGAGAACAACGGGCTCGAATCTACTTGCTCGCTTACCTGACCGGTTTGCGGAAGAACGAGATTGCCAGCCTGACACCCGAGAGCTTCCAACTTGACGACGAGACACCAACTTTGACTCTCGAAGCCCGCGATTCGAAGCATCGCAAGAAGGATGTGCTTCCGCTGCATCCCCAACTGGTCACGTTGCTCCGTCAGTGGCTTCCGGAATCCGCCCCCGAACAGCCTCTGTTTCCGAAACTTTCGAGACGCAAAGGCTATGTGATGATCAGAAAAGATCTGGAGGCAGCAGGAATTCCGTACACGACAAAAGACGGCGATGCCGACTTTCATGCGGTCGGACGACACACCTACATCACAGAGCTGCTGCGAAACGGGACGTCACTGGTTGTGGCTCGCGAGCTGGCTCGACACTCCGACGTGACGATGACCATGCGTTACACCCACATTG
>CAZITS010000398.1:0-5650 GCA_964542185.1 uncultured Pirellulaceae bacterium | reverse complement strand
ACGTGGCCAGCAACGTCCCCGATCGCCTGGACCGGCCGCGCCGCCTCAACGACGGCGAGGTGATTGAGTCGCTCTACACTGGCGCGCCGACTTGACGCGCATCCGCGCCACGGGCCAGCACCGGTACTCCTGCCCGTTCCGCACCGACACCATTTCCGCCTTTCCTACAACGGCTCTGGCAGGTCGTTCCAATCTCCTACCGGAATCTCGCAAAAGTCACGATAAAATCCTGTGACTTGCGCCGCAGCCAGCGGACCATCATGGGCGACCAGGCGCATCCCGTATTCGACGTGCTGACCGACCGCCAACACGCAGGACTGGCGCCGCAACGGATTGATATCAATCGTCCCCCAGGGATGTACACCCCACGTAGCGGCCGCGCTCTGCGGATAAGGAAAACAGGCCATCCCCGCCTGATGATCCCGGGTAAGCTGTCCAGCAATGTGAATCCAATCGCTGTCTGTACCATCAATGGCAGCGACCCCACTGCGGCCCTGGGCATCGACCAGGGCCGCGCTGCCATCCGGCCGTAAAGGTTCTACCAGGCGAATCCCGAAATACGCATGCCGAGTCGGCCCGATCTGCAAATCACAGGTACCAGGCCGGAGTCGTGATCGCACATCAATCACGTGTGCCATGTCGCCTGGCTGAACGTCGATCGCTCGGCTTTCATGCGCTACGATACGACCCTCAGGTGCACCCCACTCCGCGGGCCCCCGCCACTCAATTTCCTGTACCACGCGTAAATGCCTCTCGGCCAGTTCATCCCAGTCGATCGCACGCTCGATCATCCGGCCTGCCGCGCGCCCCTGAAACGTCTCCTGGACGTAAAAATTGTAGTTAGCGACTTCGATCTGCCCCTCTCCATAAGGCAGTAAACAGTCCACGTGGTCAGCCCCCACCCAAACAGACTGGTGGTGCGGATGGTCTATGGGCGCCTCTTCCGTGAGCGGCAAGCCTGCAGGTGTATAGACAGGAAACAGATAGGCTCGAAAGGCATTTGCACTGAGTCCCAATATGGCCCGCCCTCGCCACCGCACGTAATGGCGGCGAGATTTGCAGAAAGCCCCACTCGGCAAGTCAATCTGTTCTGTTTCAACACGGAAGTCAGTCATGCGACGTATCATACGTCATTCCCGGGCTATTCTGACAGCCAGCTCACGGCCATCCCCCAGAGCTGGCCTGCAGTGATGGCCACTGGCGAGATCGGAGATTGTTTCAATAATGGGTAGACGACGGTTGTTTCGCGGCAAACCGGAAACACTCAGTCGTTCTATCGCGTCATTCACTCAATTGCTCTTGTCACCACGGTCCTTTCTCGGCTCCTAGCCATCTTGGCATCAGGAAGTCAAGAGTCACTCGTAGAAGGCATTTTTTTTCATGGATTCAGGCGTCAAAGTCGCTATTGTCACAGGGGCCGGTTCAGGCGTAGGACGTCATTCCGCCCTGGCACTGCTCGATCTCAACTTCCACGTCGTGCTCGCCGGTCGGCGGCCCGACGCCTTGCAAGAAACCGTCGCATTGGCGGGTGAGCGCGCATCCCTGATGCGGGCGGTGGTCACCGATGTCTGCGACCCCGACTCCGTCACAGCACTCTTCCGAGAAGCCGCGACCATCTCTGGGCGCATCGACCTGCTCTTCAATAATGCCGGCATCGGCGCGCCGGTCGGCCCACTCGAAGAATTGTCACTGAGCGACTGGCAACGCGTACTCGATGTCAATCTGACAGGTGCCTTTCTCTGTACACAAGAGGCCATGAAACGGATGAAGTCCCAGGACCCGCAGGGGGGACGGATTATCAATAACGGTTCCGTGTCCGCCCAGGTGCCCAGGCCACAGGCGGTCGCGTATACGGCCAGTAAATGCGGTCTCACAGGCCTCACGGAAACCACTTCCCTGGAAGGCCGTGGTTACAACATTGCTTGTGGCCAAATTGACATCGGCAATGCCGACACCGCGATGGGAGGCCGCGTCGCCGCCGGCATGCTACAAGCGAACCGATCGACCTGTCCGGAACCGACGATGCATGTGGACAACGTCGCTCGCGCGGTCGCCTACATGGCCAGTCTGCCACTGGATGCGAATGTCCTCTCGCTAACGGTAATGGCCACTGAAATGCCACTGGTCGGACGGGGATAACACCGTTACTTCGTTCCTGCAGAATCCGCGAGAACAGACAGTTCAGCCCCCAGGCGTGAACAGCTCCCCTCTGACGAAACGTTACCCATTTCCTCCTGCAACACCACGCCAGGTGCGGCACACCACACTCACGGGAACTCGGGCCAGCATGCCAACACCAACGCGCATCACCCCTGTCCGCGAAAACCTCTGCCTGGAGATCACCTGGACAGATCAGACAGCCCAGGTCCCTTTCCGTGTGATCCGTGAGCAATGTCCGTGCGCACATTGCGTACACGAAATCACGGGGGAACGTCTGCTTGACCCCGCGACACTACCAGCCGATTTACACATTGTCGACATGCGACTTGTCGGAAATTACGCCCTGAAAATCTACTGGTCTGATGGCCACGACACAGGCCTCTTCACCTGGGAGGCGTTGACAAAGCTGAGTTTGCCGCACTCCACCTGAACACCAGGTAACCCCGGTACCTCGCCAGCCCACGCCAGCCTGACCGATTCAATCCCCACCGGGCGTTGCAAGGCCCCGCATGGCTGCGATATAAACTCAGGACGTCGCATCCACGTGTCGCCTCGCTGTGACCATGCCCGCTTGCTGGCATCCGAACCCCGCGCCATGCAGATCCGAATTATGCACTCTTCCATCATTCCGGCATCCAGTCGCCTCGCTGCAATCCTGCTGCTGGCCAACCTGATCGTGACAGGGTGGACTACATCCCACCTGATGGCCGCCGACGCGGCGGCTGTCGCGAGACCGCCTTGGACCACTTCACGCATCAATGGAACACCGTCTCCCCCTGCCCCGTATCGCGTGGAACTCGCGTTCCCCGGAGTGCGTTTCAAAACTCCGACCAGTATTACGGAGATTCCGTCGGCCAGTGTGTTCTTGATTACCGAACGCGACGGCTGCATCTACACGTTTGCCAACAACCAGGATGTTGAAGACCGAAATCTGGTCGCAGATTTGCGGCAGTCACTGGCACCTGAACTTCTGGACAAACCCCTCTCTATTTACGGGGCGACAGTCCACCCGAAATTCGCCAGCAATCGGTTCTTGTATGTCTGCTACACACATCCTGCTGATGGTGAACAAAGTCGTGTATCTCGATTTGAAATGACCGCGCAAGCGCCTTACCGGCTCGTGGACGGTAGTGAGCAAATCCTCATTACCTGGCCAGCGGGGGGACACAATGGTGGCTGCCTGCGATTTGGTAACGACGGACACCTCTACATCTCAACGGGAGATGGCTGGGGCCCGAACCCTCCTGATTTCAAGAAGACCGCGCAAGACGTCAGCAATTTGATGGGCGCCATTCTGAGAATCGACGTCGACCACCCGGCTCAAGACAAACCTTATGGAATCCCTGACGACAACCCCTTTCTCGAACTGCCCTCAGCGCGGCCCGAGATCTGGTCCTACGGTCTGCGCAACCCATGGAAGTTCGGCATCGATCGTGTAACCGGCAACATTTTTGTCGCTGACAACGGTTGGGAGACGTGGGAATCTATTCACCAGATCGTTCGTGGTGGCAACTGCGGTTGGCCCATTCGCGAAGGACGAGCCGCGTTGCGCAGTGACGTGCAACAGGGACCGACTCCAATCCGCCCGCCCATCAAAGACCACCCTCATACCGAAGCGAACTCGGTGATTGGAGGGCCTGTCTATCGCGGCAAGACCATGCCGGATCTAGCGGGATATTTCGTATACGGCGATTACATCACCGGAACCATCTGGGGCTTGCGGGCTAACGCGGAAGGGGAACTGGAACACCTCACTCTGGTGGACACCGACCTGCGGATCGTCTCATTTACGGAAGGTAGTTCCGGTGATTTATACGTGCTGGACTACGACCTTACCGGGCAGATTTATCGTTTACTGCCGTCCGATGTTCCCGATACCTCTGCAAATTTCCCCCGGCGTTTGAGCGAAACCGGCCTTTTCAGCTCGCTGAGTCCATTACAACCCGCCGCTGGCGTGATTCCCTACGATGTAACTGCCGGTCGCTGGCTGGACGGGGCCCAGGCAGCGCGTTGGATCGCCATCCCTGATCGCGATCGAGTCCAATTGTCTCGCGATCTGCAGACCCAGTCCAGCTTTCCGGAAAACACGGTTCTCGTCAAACACCTGACGTGGTCCGCGACGGCCGGACAGCCATCACGTCCCCTGGAAACCCAATTGCTGCATCGGTTCGGCGGTACTTGGAATCCCTACAGTTACCGCTGGACCGCGGACGGCCAGGATGCCTTGCTGGTGCCACCCGAAGGTTCCACCGAAACCATCTCGTTAGCAGCCGTCGCACCCGCCACTGGCCAGCAAGAACGCAGCTGGCACGTCGGCGCGGAAAACGAATGCCGCATGTGCCACAACGCTGGCTCTCACTATGTCCTGGGTTTTGTCCCGCACCAACTCAACCTGACCCTCACCACCACGAATTCGGACCGCAGCGGCCAGCTGGCTCGACTGGCTACACAGGGAGTCATTGAGCGTGACGCGCCCGTCCCGGCCCAACACCCTTTGCGTCTGGTTAATCCGCACGACGTATCTCAACCTCTGGAAGACCGCGCACGTTCTTACCTGCACGCAAACTGCAGCAGTTGCCACCATCCGGGCGGAAATGCCATTGTCTCTTTCTATTTGCGGCGAGATTTGTCACTGGACCAACTCAACGCGTTTAAGGGGACCGGGATCGGAACCTTCGGGATTGACGATGCCAGGCTGCTGGTTCCCGGAGATCCGTACCGTTCCCTGATCCTCTACCGCATGAGCAAACTAGGTTACGCGCGCATGCCTTACATCGGATCACGGGCTGTCGACTCTCGAGGCGTCGCGCTGGTGGCCGAATGGATCAGCTCCCTGGCACCGGGACAGGCACTGGCCGGACCAGCCAAACCTGGCAGTCCGGAACAGCAGGCCCTGGAGGTACTTGACCCACAGGGAGATGCCGCCCCTGCCCAACGCCGTCAGGCAATCGACACGCTACTGGCCAGCACTCCTGGCGCGTTATCGCTGATCACCCAACTGCATGGCGCACAACTCGCGCCACCCGATCGGAGCCTGGCAGTTCGCCTCGGCAGTCAGGCCACCCGTGGCGACATCGCCGGCTTGTTCGAAGAATTTATCCCCGAGTCGCAACGGCTGGCACGCCTCGGCCAGAAGATCGACCCGGCGACGATCCTCTCACTCACGGGGAACGCACCACGGGGGCGCCTGATCTACTTTAGCGACAACGCACGCTGCCGCCATTGCCATCACGTCGACGAACCGGGGCAGTCCCTGGGACCGACACTACAAGAGATCAATCGCAAATTCCCGCGCCGCGGCGAATTCCTGCAGCAAATCCTGCAACCTTCCTTGAAAATCGATGAAAAATTCCGTGCCCGCGTGATCGTCACCACCGAAGGCAGACTCCACACCGGATTACTTGAACGTGAGAGCCCGCAAGAAATCGTGCTTCGTACTGCGGAAAAGAAGAAACTCACCATCGTACGGGGTGACATCGACGAACTGCAG
>CAZITS010000397.1:0-5653 GCA_964542185.1 uncultured Pirellulaceae bacterium | reverse complement strand
CGGGCCCTCTGCGATTCTTTGTCAATTCGCAGGACGGCTCCTTTACCGAACAAACGGCGGCAGCTGGATTGGCGGGGCTGAGTGGCGGACTCAACCTGGAGCAGGCAGACTACAACAACGATGGCTACATGGACTTCGTGGTGCTTCGCGGCGGCTGGTTTGGTGAACACGGCAGCCATCCTAATTCCCTCATCCGCAACAACGGCGACGGCACGTTTACCGACGTCACTTTCGACGCGGGCCTCGGGGAACACCACCTGCCAACGCAAACCGGGGCCTGGTCGGACTATGACAATGACGGAGATCTGGACCTCTACGTCGGCAACGAACACGATGGCCCCGTCGACGCACCGGCCCAGCTCTTTTGCAACAACGGGGACGGCACATTCAGCGACGTAGCCCGCGCGGCCGGTGTGCAGAACCTCCGCTACGCAAAAGGAGTCAGCTGGGGGGATTGCGATGGTGACCGGTTCCCTGAGCTTTACGTTTCCAATCTGAATGCCCCCAACCGGCTCTACCGCAACATTGGCAACGGAACCTTCGTCGACGTGGCCAGCGAGCGCAATGTCCGTGACCCGACCTACAGTTTCCCCACGTGGTTCTGGGACTACGACAACGACGGTCACCTCGACCTCTATGTTTCCAGCTATCAAATTGACTCCGATGCTCTGAGCAGCGTTGTCAAAAGCTATCTTGGGAAGGCGTTCGATGAGGAACCCGCCCGACTCTACCGCGGTGATGGCCAGGGTTCCTTTACCGATGTCACAAACGAAGTACAACTCGCGGACGATTACACGCTTCCCATGGGTGCCAACTTCGGAGACCTGGACTACGACGGCTTTCTCGATTTCTACCTGGGCACCGGCACGCCGGAATACGAAGCACTCATGCCAAATGTGATGTACCGCAATCAAAATGGCAAAAGCTTTACGGACATCACTTTTGCCGGTGGGTTCGGGCATCTTCAGAAAGGCCACGCCGTGGCTTTTGCCGATCTCGACCGTGATGGCGACATGGATGTCTTCGCACAAACGGGGGGCGCCTTTCCCGGAGACAAATTCCACGACACGCTCTTCGATAACCCAGGCTTTGGCCATCACTGGCTAACCGTCCAGGTAATCGGTCGCACCTCGAACCGGGACGGAATCGGCGCCCGTATCGAAGCGGTGATCCGCACCGCCGAGGGCAGCACGCGGTCGATTTTCCGTCACGTCAACAGCGGAGGCAGCTTCGGCGCCAACCCCCTCTGCCAGACACTCGGGCTGGGTACCGCAACCCATGTGGAACAACTCGTCATCCGCTGGCCTACCAGTAACACCGAGCAGGTCTTCCACCAGCTGCCAGCCGACCAGCTGATCATCGTGCTGGAAGGGGCGCCAACGTGCCTCCAGGAACCCTGGCTGATGCCTGCCACCGGCCCTGCCGCAACGCCTTCCCCCTGACCCGGCAAGCGACCCACTCCTGCTCGGCTACGCACTGCGCATGGGCTATGCTGTGTGAATCGGATACCCACACTTTGAGGAGCTCCCATGGCGTTTCAACTCTCCGCCTGTGCAGATACCCTGTTTGACGCACTCCCCTTTGTGGAACGCGCCCGCAAGATTGCGGCGGCGGGTTACGCAGTCGAGTTCTGGGGCTGGCATGATCGCGACATCGCGGCCCTGGCAGCGGATTCGGACATACGGATCAGTACGATGATTGGTAACGTCGTTTACCGGGACGGCGGCTGCATGGTTCACCCCGACGGAGTCGACGCCTGGATCGCCGGTGTCCACGACTGCCTTCCCGTCGCAGAGCAACTAGGCGTCCGTCAGCTGATCTTGCTCTCCGGCTCACTTGATGACGCAGGGCACGGCAATCACTTGATCGCGTCACACCCAGCAACCCGCTGGGTAACGGCCTACAAGGCACTCTGCCAGGTTGCCGAAATCGCCGAACAACACGACCTCGTCTATAACCTCGAACCGCTCAATATCAAACGTGACCACCCAGGCTATTCAATCCCCTATTTTGAAGACGCCGCCCGTCTGCTGGAACAGGTCGGCAGCCCACGCATCCGCATTCTCATGGACATTTACCACACTCAAATTCAGGAAGGTAATGTCATTGAGACCATTCGCAACCACTCGGACCTGATTGGCTACGTCCATGTCGCGGACGTGCCAGGACGTCATGAACCAGGTACCGGCGAAATCGATTATCGGCGCGTCGCAGCCGCGTTACATGACGTCGGTTACACGGGGGCCGTCGGTCTGGAGGCCTACCCCGCGGAGACCGACGAAAAAGCACTAGCAGCTTTTCGAGACGTCTTTGGTTAGTGTCCCTGCGCGGCCTAGGCCAGCACCTCTTTGACCACGCGACCGTGGACATCAGTCAGGCGGAAATCGCGTCCCTGAAACCGATAGGTCAGGCGGGTGTGGTCCAGTCCGAGCAGGTGCAACAACGTCGCATTGAGATCGTGGACATGGACGGGATCCCGCGCGATGTTGAATCCCAGTTCGTCCGTCTCACCGTGCGAGTACCCACCCCGTACACCACCGCCGGCAAGCCATGTTGTAAAGCAGCGGTTATGGTGATCGCGGCCATCGTTGCCACCCTGCACCATCGGAGTGCGTCCAAATTCGCCCCCCCAGATAACCAACGTGTCGTCCAGCAACCCGCGTTGTTTAAGGTCCCACAGCAGAGCCGCGGTTCCCTGGTCGGTCGCCCGGCAATTATCCTGGACGCCTTTCGTCAGATTACCGTGTTGATCCCAGACTTCGTGAAACAGTTGAACAAACCGCACTCCACGTTCCAGCATCCGCCGCGCCAACAGGCAATTCCACGCGTAACTTGACTCTTTGCGATCCTTGATCCCGTACAAGTCGAGAATGTGCTGTGGTTCCGCACTGAGTTCCATCAACTCCGGTGCGCTGTGCTGTAATCGGAAGGCCGTTTCATAGCTCTGGATCCGCGCCGCAATCTCGGGATCACCCGCATCCGCATACGCTAATTCGTTGAGTTGCCGCAAACTATCCAGGGACGCACGCTGCGTCTCCTTATCGAAGCCACGCGGATTGGTAAGGTAAAGAATCGGATCGCCTGAACTGCGAAATGGAATTCCAGCCAGAGAAGTAGGCAAGAAACCACACCCGTAATTACTGGCACCGCCACTGGTCCCTCTGGCACTGTTGAGCACCACGTAGCCGGGTAAATCGGCGTTCTGCGTGCCCAACCCGTACAGCGTCCACGTTCCAAAACTTGGTCGACCAAACTGAGGTGAACCGGTGTTCCGCATGATCTGTGCGGGTGCATGGTTCACGGCGTCCGTATGGAGTGACCGAATCACGCACAGGTCGTCGGCTAGTTTGCCGGTGTGAGGCCATAGCTCTGACATCTCAATCCCGCTCTCCCCATAACGGCGAAAGCCATGCCGGGGTCCCAACAGCGCCGAATTGGGATTGATAAACGCCGACCGGTAGCCCGCCAGCAATTCCGCTGGCGGCAACTGGCCACTATGTTTGGTTAATGCTGGCTTGTTGTCGAACAGCTCCAGGTGGCTGGGCGCCCCCGCGTGGAACAAATAGACCACGCGTTTCGCCTGCGGGGCAAAGTGCGGACCCTGCGTCTGGGAGTTTCCAGTTGCGCCGCGGGCGGAATTCCCCATGAGCGCTGACAACGCAGCACCTCCCAACCCCACGCCACACTCCCCCAGAAACCATCGGCGTTTGAGAATCCGCGACTGCAGCTGCCGAATTTCACCCAGCATACCCATCAGTACCGCCCCTAGTTTTTAGTTAAAGTCTCATCCAGATTAAGCAGCACACGAGCCACCACCATCCAGGCAGCCCCTTCGACAATCCCTGCCTCAGACACCTGCGACGGCAGACGGTCCTGATCGTCCAGTAGCATCTCACGAGCTGACGCGGGCTTCTGCGCGAGCTCGCGACGTCGACTCTCCAGCAAGCCCAGGACCACTTCCTGTTCCTGGGAACGAACCGCCCGTCCTGTACAAAGCCGATACGCATAATCCACTCGACTCGCGTCCGTTGCGCCTCCCTCTGCCAGAATCCGCAACGCCAGTCCACGCGATGCGGCCACAAAAACAGGCTCATTCATCGAAACCAGACTCGCCAACGGCGTATTGGATCGTACACGTCGGGCACAGGCAAAGTCTGCGTTTGGCGCATCGAACGTACTCAACACCGGATCGGGCATCGAACGCTTGCGGAACAAATAAAGTGCTCTGCGATAGCGTTCTGGCGGCGGCGGCGGCAACCAGTAATCTGGTCTCGTAAAATTGTCATTCAGTACGCTCTGTGGAACTGGTGGATAGATACTCGGACCGCCGATACGAGGATGCAACAACCCTGCGACACTGAGCGCGATGTCCCGTACGACTTCTGCCTCTGCGCGAAAACGGGGCCCCCGCGCCAACCAGCGGTTCTCGGGATCGGCCTGTCGAGCTGCGGCAGTCACGCGTGAGTCTTGTT
Organism: uncultured Pirellulaceae bacterium; assembly: GCA_964542185.1. Taxonomy (GTDB): domain Bacteria; phylum Planctomycetota; class Planctomycetia; order Pirellulales; family Pirellulaceae; genus UBA9264. Next base: position 1,181 of record CAZITS010000397.1, on the reverse strand, counting down.
GGTAGGTACGGCTGGTGACGATCGTCCGTATCAAATGCTTCACACTCCAATCGTTCTCCATGAGATCAACTGCCAGCCAGTCGAGCAGTTCGAGGTGAACCGGTTTTTCAGCCCGGGTACCAAAATCTTCTGGTGTCGCCACCAAACCACGGCCAAACATCGCCTGCCACACTCGATTCACCTGCACGCGTGCCGTTAACGGCGAGCGCCGGTCGGCGAGCCAACGCGCAAACGCCAGGCGATCCACTCCACCCGCAGCCGGCAACGTATGGAGCACTGCCGGTACATGCGGAACCACTTTCCGCAATGGCCGATCCCAGGCGCCACGATCGAGCAGGAACGTATCGCGTGCTTCCTCCTGGCGCCGCGCGGCCAGGTGCAACACGCTCGTAGGAGCCTCGGGAAATGTGCGCTGCCACGTTTCAATGGCCTGATTGATATCCGCCAACTGCGCAACCGTCTTGCGCCAAGCTGTGAACAACACTGCCCGTTCTGCGGCAGTCCGCTGCGGAGCCGGTTTGTCCAATGCGAGTCCCGCCGCCCAGCCATAGTCTGGCGCGACGGGTTGCGGACTACGTGTGACGGCGAAACGCATTCGCCCCAGTTGCGTCGTCTGCCTGGCGTCACCCGGTAGTGAATGTTTCATGACCAACTTGATGTTCAGCTCAGTACCCGCTGGAAACGTGGCCGGTTCCGCCAGTTGCACCACCGCAACCGACTCTGTATTACGTCTCCCTGGCCCGCGATCAGAACGCCAGCCCGTCTCCTCAAGCCCGTCGATCAGATAAGACACCGGTCCGACCAGCCGCTTATCTGGTTTCTCAGGATTGGGTTCCGGGGCCACTTCAATCAGGCGATGCGCGGGCTCCTCGAAATCGGAACTCGCCTGTGACAGCTTGAGTGGCTGCCAGTCGTCTGTACCAGGTAGACGAACGCTGAGCGACAATTCACTCAGCGCAAACACACCACGCGGACTGCGACCAGGCCCACCAAACGGAAGATCACCGTACGTCAAAGCTTCAATACGCAGCCCAGTTACGCCATTGAATTCAGGTGTCCCCCGCACATACATCTCACCGGTCGTGGTTGGATGCCCCAGAATCACCACACTCTGATCCGCCAGTTTCTGGGGATGATTGACTCCACCTACCCAGACCTGATCCGACGGCTCCATAACCTGC
>CAZITS010000396.1:0-5653 GCA_964542185.1 uncultured Pirellulaceae bacterium | reverse complement strand
CGTCCCATCGGGCGACGCCAGCACCTGATACGGTTCACTCTTGCCGCCAGGCCGATAGACGTGTTGCTCTTCAAGTTGGGGAAGATCCAGTACCAGCACGCGACCATCCGAAAGAGCCAGCACCACCTGCGCTGAGGTGCATCCCAGAGTTACCGGACCATCGATGTCCGGAAACGCGCGCTGCGCGGCGATCGCGAACCGGCCAGCTTGATTACGCTGCAGCCAGAACAGCGTGCCGTCACTGAAGACAACCAGGTTGCCGGTTTGTGAGTCGATGGCCGCGGCAAACGTTTCCGCCAGTTGCAACTCCTCAGCTGGTCCCAGGGGTTCAAACGGGGGATCCCCCTGCGCAGTCGGCAAGCGAAATCCAAACAGCTTGGGACCTTGACGCGCTTCCGCCGTCTTGCCGTCGAAACGGAAAACACCTTCCTGGGCCACCAGCAGTGTCTCGCCCTGCGGCGTCAAAAAGATCCACGAAGCACCGGCCGGTGGGCTTGGACCGGGCGCATGTTGCCACGACCCTCCTGACCAGGAAACCACTGACAGTGTGGGGCGTGCGCCGAGGAATCGAAAACGCCGCCCACCGCCCCCCAGTGTCTGCAGATAGTGCAACTGTTTGCGCTGGGCATCGAATACCGGACCAATAATCACCTGCGGCAGGAAACCGGGCCTGCCGTCGCGACCTTTCGGTTCCAGAATCGTCTCCCAGGAGCCATCGCGCCACTCCAACAAATGGCCCGACTGATTGACGGCGGTCAAGACATCTGGCCGGGGTACGAGCGTGACAATCCGACCTGGATTGATGGCAAACTGCTCGATCAGCCCTTTGGCCGTTCCCACCGTGAAACAAGCACCCCAAAAGAGAATCGTGATCACGATCGATACGATCGCATTTTTCCAAAGGACCGCAGCTAGCGCAGACACGGAGTAGTAGATCACAAACAGAAACAGGAACAACGGAATGCACCACAGCAACGAATGGCTCCAGAGACCAAACCGCACTCCCAGAATCAACCACAAGCCGACGATAAAATAGCCTGCGTTGAGCAGAATAAAGGCACAGCCGCCAAAAAACTTGACCAGAAACAGTACCCAGCGGATAACCGGCTTGCTGAGCAACAAATCAACCGCACCCGCTTCGAAGGTGTAGGGAATAATCGGTGCGGTCACCAGAATCGCAACGAACACCGCTACGATCCCGACCAGAAACCCCATCACGGTGGCCAGCAGTTGGTTGATGATCGGTTCCGCCATCGTGCGGTTAAAGGGCAGCGGCTCATCCATCGTGTACCCCAAATACGACAGATGTAATTCCTGGCGAGGTGCATTGGCGATTTCATTGGGAAACGCGGCAATCAATAACAAACGATTCAGGAACACCCGCTCGTCTGCGGAGAGTTGCTCGATCCCCCGTTCCAACAGATCTTCGACGTCCGGTCCCAGGACCGTCTCCGACCAGATCTCGGCGTCATAAAAATCATCTTGCTGCAATTGCTGATTGAGTTCCTCCAGGAGGACGGACACCCCCGCTCTGGTTATCGCGGAGGCGTCTTCTTCCGTCGTGGCCATCGACTCGATGATTGTTGTCTGGAAATCGTCGCCAGCACGGTCCCAGATCCGCTTCGCCGGCCCCTGTTGTTTACCCTGAGAAGCGGCGTAAAAACGTTCCATCAGGGCCGGCCAGGCACTCACACTACTGCGGCGCAGCAGTGTCGCACGCTGGTCCTGCAGGCCGAGCGGTGCCAACGCCAGCAGGACCAACGTGGAGACCGCCAACAAGATCCATAAGACCCGTGACGCAAACGCCTCGTGAAAAGAATCTTTCAGAACCGTGAGATAAGGACGCATGAGGATGACTTGCTGTCTGAAGTTGAAGAGCTATCAGGCCGTTACTGTACAGAGTTGTTACTGTGTCGAGTCCGCGTTGCCACCAACAATCTCCAGAAATGCCTCCTCCAGGCTATCGCGCGACGGAAGCAACGACACCAGCTCCAGTTGCCGGGAACGCAACGCGTCAATTCGTCCGTTCACCCCAGTCTGGTCAAGCCCCTGAACTCGAATCTGTGTGACATCAGAGGCGTCGCGCTGCCAGTCGACAATCGTCGCATCGGAGAACACCTCGCGCAGCACGTCCTCTGCACCGCGAACGACAAACTCAATTTCACGTTCCCGCTGATCGGTGATCTCGTTCAGGGTGCCCACACGCAACAAGTTGCCGTGATCCAGGATCGCCACGCGATCGCAGACTAATTCCACTTCCTGCAGCAGGTGGCTGTTGATGAAAATCGTCTTGCCTTCCGACTTGAGCTCTTGCAACAACGTTCGCAATTCACTCCTGCCGACAGGGTCAACACCATCGGTCGGTTCATCCAGGATCAACAATTCAGGATCATGGAGCATGGCCTGCGCGAGGCCCAGACGCTGTAACATTCCCTTGGAATACTTGCGCACCGAGACCCGTCCCCATTCACTCAGGCCGACTCGGCGCAACAAGTCGTCGCGACGGCGGCCGACGTCACCAGGACTGACACCACTCAGTCCACCGTAGTAGGCTAACGCCGAATTTCCCTTCAGGTGGCGAGGAATGCGATGGTGCTCGGGAAGGTAACCTACCTGGGCCCGACCGCGACGGTCACCGGCCGGCAGTCCCAGTAAATGCGCCCGGCCACCACTCTTGGAAACCAGGCCCAGGAGAATCTTGATCAACGTTGTCTTGCCGGCGCCATTCGGCCCCAGCAAGCCAAAAATCGAGCCCCGCTCGACCTCGAAGGAGATCTTTCGCAAGGCGCGAATCGAACGCCTGCCAAACCAGCCGTCCTTGAAGGTCTTCTCCAATGACTCCACCTCAATCGCAGTATCGGCCATCAACCATCTTTCCTGGAAGTCCTGGGAACAACGGTGGTCCGCAAATCAGCATCCGAAAAAAAGGGGATTCCATCAAAACGCGGGGCAGGGCATCGGTCCACCAGAATTACCGGAAATAATTCAATTGGTAACCGCTCAGAACGCCCCCCGCTCAGTACAGCCGCAAAATCAAAGCGCAACTGCGACATATTCGTTTTCGCATGCGCATCCACCGGTCACATGCATCACCCTATCATTCAGTACATGGACCATCGCGGCAAGCGTGCGGGAGCGAAAACCGGTCGCCTCCGACGCGCTCCCATGGGCGCAAATAGAACGCGGGAAAGAGGTGTGATTGCGGGTCAATTCCTGTAATTGGGTCAGATCGACCTGAGCTGCTTTTTCTCGGAAATAGCGACTCAACGACGCATACCGGGCCAACGAACTCCCAATCGCCTGCGGCCGGATCACTTCGCGTTCCTTGAGTCCCGCCGTCAGATAGTGGTTGGTGTGTCCATAGACATTGTCCTGCGGATAAATGGCCTGAAATTGTTTTCCCGTCGTCTCCACACTGACCACGCTGCCGCTGTCATCGGCGACCAGGTAGTGGGCCCCCCCGGCACGGGGCGGGACGACTGGCGCAGTCAGCGCTTCACCCAGATTGGCAGACGCCAATACTTCCCGCACCACACAACTGTGGAGTTTGCCCATTCCCACATCACGGCAACTGAGGAAATTGATCGATAGGCCAATCCCCGCCTCGTTCAGACCACCGGCACCCACCACGCCTGCAAAGCTGAACACCAGTTGGCGTGGACCCTGCTCTGGTGTCAGACGCAGCAGCACGAGATAGTCTTGATGCAATTCCGGCATGTCATACGTCTGCCCCACCAGGGTTCTGGCTGTGCCCGGTTCGTGGGACACAGCAAAGCTGGTACAGCCAAAATTCACACCCATCTCCAGGTAACAGAAACTCACCAGGTCAAGGATGCTGTTGAGCAGGAAAATACGTTCAAAAGAAACGCCCGCACCGCGGGCAATCCCACGCATCTCTTCGACCAGGTGCGGGGCCACACGCTCGTTGCAGGCCACCTGGGGCGACCACTTATCCCAGACATCCTGTTCGCGCTGCGCGCAGCTGGCATGCCGTAACAGCCACTCCAGGAACCGCTCGCTGTATTCCTGAATCTGACTCCGTTGCTGTTCTCCGTGCCCTTCCCCTAGTTGACTGGGTGTACCCGACAACTCCAGCACAGGAATCTGGGGATGTGCTTGACTCATCATACCTGGCTCAGGACCGTTCCAATTGCGGCGCGCCGCAATAGCTGCCGCCTGCGGCATCCATCCTACGCCCCCTGACAGGGGAAACCAGTAGGGAGACAGCCCCACCCGGGTTGCCGGCAGCCCGCCACATCCTGTCCGGGCCACGGGCGACGCAAACACCCAGCCGCCCCACGCCAGCCGCGAAAGGCGTTACAATTCCAGACACGAGCTGCCCTCTGCCTGATGACGCAACCACGCGCTGGCAGGTGGGCCCGGTGACGCACACCCGGACTTGCGATCCACGATACCTCCCTCGTTCGGAGCAGTACGCCATGCGGTTCTCCCCGATCCTGAAACTGACCATCACGCTGATCATCACGCTGATCATCACGCTCTGTAACCAGCCGGCGGCGTATGCCCAATGGCCCCAGTTTCGTGGACCCGACGGACAAGGCCACTCCAATGATCCGGACGTGCCCAGGCAATGGAGCGAAACCGAGGCGATCGCCTGGAAGACTCCGATACCTGGTACCGGCTGGTCGTCGCCAGTCATCTCCGCTGGCCAAATTTGGATGACCGCGGCCCATCAGGACGGAACATCACTGCACGCAATCTGTCTCGACCAGAAATCGGGCCAGCCGTTGTTCGACGTCGAAGTTTTGACCACCGACGACGTGGGACCCAAGCACGTACAAAACGGTTACGCATCACCGACACCCGTCCTGGATGGTAAACGAGTCTACGTCCACTTCGGACCGCGCGGCACGGCTTGCTTGAACCTGCGCGGAGAGATCCTCTGGACCAATACGGAACTTCCCTTTGCGCTGCCGCAGGGCGCCGCCAGTTCACCCGTTCTCCACGGCAACAAGCTGATCCTCGTGTGCGATGGCACCGACGCCCAGTTCGTCGTCGCGCTCGATAAGATGACTGGAAAGGTGATCTGGAAGACCGCCCGCAAACACCTGGGGCGTGTCCAAGAGCGTGGCTTCTACAAGATGGCCTACGCTACGCCACTGGTGGTTGAGGTCAACGGCCAAACACAAGTCATCTCTTCGGGTGCAGAACACGTGGCCGGCTATGACATCCAAACGGGAAAAGAAATCTGGTGGCACCAGTACATGGGCTTCTCATTGGTAGGGCGACCATCCTACGGCAACGGCTTGTTCTACGTCGTCGGCTCGGTGGTGCTCGATCATCATTGCATTTATGCCATCAAGCCTGGTGCGACCGGCGAGGTGCACGAAACCGACCTGGCCTGGAAACAGCCGAAAGGAATCGGCCACGTCCCGTCTCCACTGCTCTACGGAAAAGAAATCTACGTGGTCGATGACGAAGGGACCGCACAATGCCTGGATGCGATGACCGGAAAACCGGTCTGGAAACAACGACTCGGTGGGCGTTTCCGCTCCTCACCCCTGCAAATTGGAAACCACATTTTGTTCGTGAATCAAGCTGGCAAGGCAACACTGATTCGAGCGGGTCGAGAATACAAGGTAGCCCACACCAACCAACTGGAAGGCATGTTCCTGGCCTCTCCGGCGGTCGC
>CAZITS010000395.1:2305-5663 GCA_964542185.1 uncultured Pirellulaceae bacterium | reverse complement strand
AACCTGATGGGAACCAAGAATTATCAGATCGACATCGAAGTTCCCGAAGAGACCTTGCGGAAGCACGGTTTGACGCTCCAGCGCGTCGCCCAGACTGTCCGTCGTGAGAATATCGAAATGCCGGGTGGAACCTTGCGATCTGAAACGCAAGAGGTGCTCCTGCGCGGCAAGAACAGGCGGGTTACCGGCGACGAAATCGGCAAGATCCCAGTCGTAACACAATCCAATGGAGTCGTCCTCACACTCGCCGACCTGGGAATGGTCCGCGATGAATTCGAAGACTTTTCAGTCATTAACCAGGTGAATGACCGACCCGCAGTCACTATTGCGATTGACCGGACCGCTACGGAAGATCTGATTCAGATTTGCTCCGCTGTGAAAAGCTACGTTAACGGCTATGTAGCGCCTCCTGGCTACGATGTCAAAGTCTGGTACGACACTTCGCTCGACGTGCAAGGTCGACTCGACTTGTTGAAGAAAAATGGGCTGCAAGGACTCGTTTTGCTATTCCTGGTATTGGCTGTCTTCCTGGAACTGCGGCTGGCATTCTGGGTGGCACTGGGAATTCCTATTGCCATTTTCGGTGCTGCGGCAATTCTCTCGTTACACGGCGACACGCTGAATATGCTGACCATGTTCTCTTTTCTAATGGCGCTCGGTATCGTCGTCGACGACGCAATTGTCATTGGGGAGAATATCTACGCACACCGGCAGTTGGGGAAACCGTTCGCACAAGCCGCCATCGACGGTGCCCATGAAGTACTGCCTTCGGTAATCGCTTCGGTTTCCACCACCATTCTGGCATTTGCTCCGATGATGTTTGTGACAGGCGTGATGGGGAAATTCATCGCCGTCATGCCGGTTGCGGTCATCGCCATGTTAATCATCTCGTTGGGAGAAGCCGTCACTCTGCTCCCCTGCCATCTGGGCCATCGCGAAAATCTGTTCTTGCGCGGAGTGGGATATTTACTCTATCCCTTCAAGCCCGTCTCGCTTGGTCTATCGTGGATGAACCGCTTGAGCGATGCCGGTTTGAACAAAGTTGTTAACCAGTGGTATCAACCAAGTCTCGCATGGTGCCTGAGGAACCCGGCCACCGTCGTCTGTGGAGGCCTGTTCCTCGCACTTGCAACCGCCGGTATGGTACGAGCCGGCATCACCCAATTTGTCTTTTTCCCCAAGCAAGATAGCAAGTGGATCGAAGCCTCGATTACGTATCCCGATGGAACTCCGTTTTCCGAAACCGAAGCGGCCACTGCACAACTGCAGGACGCTTTCAAACGAGTCGTTGCCAAGCATCCGGACACTCAAATCCACCAGATCGTTAATCGGGCAGTCGGTAGCGTTACCGGCAATGGCCAACTGGGACAATCGACCAATTCTGGCAGCCATCTGGGGTCGGTGTTTGTGGAGTTGCATGACACACTCGTGCGGACGGTCGATAGCGAAACGCTGCTGGCAGAATGGCGCGAAGAAGCAGGCCTCTTCCCTGGTGTCGAGCAATTGACGTTTGGTTCGCCTGGATTTGGTCCTGGTGGCGTGGCGCTTGAGTTTAAAGTCCTGGCACCTGCAGAACATATGGAGACACTTGATCTGGCGGTAGAACGTTGCAAGGAATACCTGGCCAAACAAAAGGGCGTCGTCGATATTCGCGACGACTCCACGCCCGGCAAACTGGAATTCCGCATGCGCATTAAAGAGGGTGCTCTGGCGATGGGGGTAACTGCGGCCGATCTGGCAGAGACCGTACGCGCATCCTATTACGGCGAAGAGGTGATGCGTCTGCAACGTGGCAGACACGAAGTCAAATTGATGGTTCGCTATCCCCGTGAAGAACGAGCATCACATGAGGACCTGAACAATATCCGCATGCGCACTGACGATGGTGTCGAACGGCCCCTCAGCGAATTGGCCGATATCGAAATTGCGCGAGGTTACTCTGAGATCAATCGCATTGAACAAAAACGCAGCATTACGATTACCTCAGACATTCTCGAAGGCCAGGCCAATGCCCGTGAGATCGAATCAAGATTCAAAGCCAATTTCTTGCCGCGTCTGATGGAAGAAGAACCTTTCCAGGGTGTCATTTCAGTACTCTGGGAAGGGCAAGCACAGCAACGCCAAGAGTCACTGGGCAGCCTGTTCTCTGGCTTCGGAATCGCGATCTTCGCGATGTTCGTCCTGCTCACGTTGAACTTTCGCTCCTACCTGCAACCCTTATTGATTCTCTGCATCATCCCGTTCGGGGTCATCGGAGCCGTTTGGGGCCATGCTGTGATGGGTTACAACGTCACCTTCTTCAGCATGTTTGGACTGGTAGCGCTCACTGGCGTAGTGGTCAACGATTCAATCGTCTTGATCGATTTCATTAACATGCGGATTCGCAACGGCATTCCTCTTAATCAGGCGTTGCTGGAAGCGGGCCAGCGACGGTTCCGGCCAGTAATACTTACCTCCATCACTACGATTGCCGGCCTCTTTCCAATACTACTGGAGCGGTCCTTTCAAGCGCAGTACCTGATTCCAATGGCAATCAGCCTATCCTTCGGCCTGATGTTGGCTACCTTTCTGGTACTCTACCTGGTACCTGTATTTTATCGCATGTACGGCGCTCTCGTCGGCTTGGCCAACGAGAGCCCCGACGCATCGCCCGCGACGACGAAGGTACCCACCACCACGCAGCCAGCCGGTGGCACAGAACCATTTAACCCGGAAGTCATGCCTGCCCTTAATCGCGACCTTGGTGTCGAAGGCAGCTGAGACACAAGTTCACCCGGAACACACTGCGGCGATTTGTGGCTGAATGACTCTCCAGTGCTCGCTTTCAGAATTCATGCGTTGGACGAGCTGCTCATACATCGTCTCATCCGCACACGTACCAACGATTGCTCCTCCAGATCCGGCAAATTTGGCAGACGCACCCACATGGCGGGCCGCAGCAATCATCCGCAGATGGTGTGGCTGAATCGTATAAAGCTCTGATCGCAAATCAAAATTCCGGTCTATGAGTTGGTGCAGCGCAGCCGCGTCGTGACCCTCGATCGCCGAGCGAGCCGGTGGAACCAATGCTGCGATACGATGCATCGTATCGAGTAGTTGCGTGTTATCTTCCACACGTGTACGTAGCGGTCCATGCACCGAAGCAGAAGTCTTGGCGGCAGCCAGATCGTATGCCAAATAAATGGGTGGCAAAACGCGCGCATCCAGATGCGCATACCTGCCAAACGAATAACCCTGGTCTGTCTGCATATTGGAGAAGTCCATATAGACCAGGCCTTCGTAAGTCTGGACCACTCGATCCTGATATCCACAGGCAATCTGTAGATCATCATTCTCCACAGCGCGCACCAACGATGGT
>CAZITS010000395.1:0-2295 GCA_964542185.1 uncultured Pirellulaceae bacterium | reverse complement strand
TTGCACGACCTGCGGGATGGAGACACCGTAAAACTCCATCAGGCATTTAAGGGTAGCTGTGATGATCGCACTCGAACCAGAAAGCCCGACACCGCGTGGAATGTTTGTGTCATAGCGAATGGAGAAACACTGCTCATGCAGTGTCTTCTGCTGTGCGCGACAGTAGTCGGCAAATCGTTTAATTGTGGCTTTCACCAGACGCACGCCACCGTAGTATCCATACTGGTTGACATCACTAACCAGCTCTTCGATGGAATCAAAACGGTTCCGCTCTTCCTGGGACCGCAAAATCTCCAGCCTTTCCCAGGGGTAAATCACCACGCTCGCGACAAATTCGGGAATCGTAAAAGCAATCGTCTTGCCACCGTAACCGTCGGTTGGATTACCGATTAAACCGGCACGAGCAAAAGCACGGTGACGAATGATGTTCATGAATACACCAGGCCGGCAGATTTCCACGTCGCAAGTAGACGTGATGATGCCATCAAGCCAAACAGACAAACCACACAACAAGTCACTTATGAAACGCCGTTATCACATCGTGCGTTGCCGCACAAATTCCAGAAACGACTCACCATACTTGGGGTCTTGTGACGCAAATTCAAAGAACGCCTTGAAGTAGCTGGGAAAGTTCCCAATGTCAAACCGTTGCTCACCATCAGCAAGTGGAATACCTAAGACATTCCCACCGGCACGAATCCACGTACTGATTGCGTCGGTCAGCTGAATTTCATTTCCTTTTCCAGTTGCCGTATTTTCCAGATACTCAAAAAGCTCTGCCCGAAACACGTAACGGGAAGCCACAGCCAGTCGGCTGGGCGCCTCTTCCACATCGGGCTTCTCGACCAGGTCGGCTAATTCAAAGTAGCCCTCGTGCTCTTTACCAACCGTGGCGATTCCGTATCGATTTACTTCGTCTCTGGGAACCTCTTCAAATGCAATCACCGCATCCGCCTGTAGCTGTTCAAATAGATCGACCATCTGTTTGACAACCTTGGATTTTGCATGAACGCCAATGATTGAATCACCCAAAGCCACAACAAAGGGTTGGTCCATTACAACGGATCGCGCACTCAGAATCGCGTGCCCCAACCCCAACTGACGCCGTTGACGTGTATAGATGTACTCAACTTCCATGCGTTCGTATTCGAGCGTCTCCAAGAGTGGTTCCTGACCATTTTCTCGCAACGACATGATAAGTTCACTATCGATGTCGAAATGGTTCTCAATTGCGGTTTTTCCCGGACCGGTAACAAACGCTAAACGTCGAATGCCAGACTGTTCCAGCTCTTCGGCCACGTACTGTACGACCGGCTTCTCACCAACGGGCAGCATTTCTTTGGGTTGACTCTTCGTCAGCGGTAGTAGACGCGTCCCACGTCCCGCCACCGGCACTACAGCTAAATCGACGGCCATGGCTCCACATTTCTGTCGAGGAACAAAAAATCAAATGCCGCGGCTACAGCGGATTCACTCGCACCGCACTGGCGCTGTTCTTCCTGCATTGGCTCCCGCAACACTGCTAAATGGATCTCTATTTGAGCCTAGTCCAACTGCCGGGAATGAACAAGCGCAGTCTCACCCGACTCGATCCGTGCCACCGTAGTAACTCAATCTTTCCAATACAGCGCGTGTGCGTTGTCACCCATGATTTGCTGGCGTACTCTTGCGCTGACCCCCGGGAGTGCGTGCTCGATCACGGCCATTGCACGTCGGTAACCACACACCAGGAGAATGTGCGGGAAATCACTGCCCCAAATCAATCGCTCTGGTCCGAAATGGTCCAGTAGCATTTGCAGCGGTAAGTGACAGTCCTCATAGGGAAATGGTTTGGCTGAGTAATAACCAAAACCACTGGTTTTAACGAACACCTGGGAATGTCGGGACAATTGGAGCAATTGCTGAAATTCAACGGATGGCATCTCACCGGTTAAATCAGGATGCGCCAGGTGATCGATCACAATGTTTGCCGTGGGAAATCGGCGGGCAATTTGATCCACTGCTGTCAGGTGCTTCACGTCAGCCAAGAGACTAACCGTTACACCCAGTTCGACAATTCTCTCCCACAAATCAAATGTCGACGGGGCACCAAAACACGCCGTTTCAGCTGGCACTTTAGGTCGCAGTCGGAGGCCTCTGCAGCCACGCTCTTCTACCCAATAAGACAACTGCTGCGCGGCATCCTCCCGGCGCGGGTCCACCACGCAGACCGCAGCAAATCGTGCTGGATCAGCTTGCGCACAATCGGCCACATAACTATTATCCTCGCCGGGAAATAATGGCTGTACCAGAACG
>CAZITS010000394.1:4431-5666 GCA_964542185.1 uncultured Pirellulaceae bacterium | reverse complement strand
CGCAAACTACGTAAACCAAATGCGTTGACGGTGGCCTATGCGACTTTCTTTTTCCCGCTGTTGACCAGGTAGATTCCCAGCGCAACACAGACCGCTGAAACAAGCAACCAGGCCGACAACGGATCGGACCGCAACAGGCTCGCCAACATGACACCGAATAGCGGTGTGGTGAAACTGAATACGGCCAACTGGGATGCAGAGTGTTTGCGCAATAAACTCGCATGCATGGCAAAACAAAACCCTGCGACCACGACTCCCTGATATAACAATCCCCAAATCGCCGCAGACGTCAGATCAGCCAGCCGAAACGATTCCCCGAACACTCCGTACGCCAAGAACAAGCCAACCCCCAGCAAGTCTTGCCAGAAAATGAGTTTTCCGGTTTCCATCTTCTGCAACGCGTGCTTGGTGTACGTAATCCGGATCGCCAGCAATACGGCACTGAGAATCAATACCAGGTCACCGGCCAACGACGGCGCATCAAGCGCTGCCACGCCCGCGCCAGCAGCCTGATCGACGGTGAGAATCAAGCCAACCCCTGCGCCCGCCACGATTAACCCCGTCAGTTTACGCACCGTCAACCGATCGCTGCGGGTGACAAAATGCTCAAACGCCACCACCCAAAACACGAACGTGTTGATCAACATTGCGCCGTGCGAGGAATTGGAGAGCTGCACACCAATGTTGAAACTGGAAATCTGCAAAAACAGGATGATGGCTAATCCAAACGCCCAGCCCAGCTGCTTGCGATTCAGACCTAAACCAGTTCGCTCCCAACGACACCAGACAAGCATGAACCCAGTGGCAATCACAAACCGCAATCCCGCCATGGTCACAGGAGGGATGGCATCGGAGGCGAAGCGAATCGCGACGGGAGTCCCCCCCCACAGTGCGGCAGTAAGCAATACGAGCGAAGCCGAAGTCGCATCAATCGGCAACGCAGCAGTCTGAGGGGTAGGGGAACGAGTCATGCCGCCACATCGTACGCAGCCACTGGCCCACCGACAATGCGGCCACAGGGACCTTCTCGTCCGAGCTGCCCAGTGACAGCGTATTCTTACCGGAACAGGGTCACAGCCGGGACAGATCGGCTCCACAGGAGGACACATGGAACGGCACATTGACGTCTGGTAAACTAGCGACTTGTGCCCAGGCTGTAGTCGCGGTGTTGTCCTAAATACTTGCTGAATCAGGAGTTCGCCAACGTGCCAAGGATTTGGGCAGGGTTAGTTATG
>CAZITS010000394.1:0-4331 GCA_964542185.1 uncultured Pirellulaceae bacterium | reverse complement strand
CGCCGCTACCAGCGTGCCTGGCGGTACCATCCCACCGCCGTACCGATTATGGAACGCATCGTTCCCCTGGCATTCCAAACCAGCGTCAACCGCCAGGCAGAAGGCTATCGCTACGCCGTGATCGCCGCCGAGCAAGGCCTGTCCGATCCTCAATTGCTGACCCAACTGGCAGTCCATCTGACACGAAACAATCAACCACGACGTGCACTGCAGCTGTACGAGCGACTAACAAAAATCCAGGGCACTAAATCTCCCAGCCTGCGGTGGGTGGTCCAACATGTTGAAATGGGCCGGCTTTGCTTGATCTTGAAGCAACCGGACCGATCCATTGAATACTTCGATTTGGTTCGCAAGGCGATCAAAAAACCCATGGAGTATTCGATTTCTGCGCGCCAGCTGAAAAGGCTCCTGGGAACCAAGAACGCGACATGCCTGCTGCTGGCCAACGGTTATTTGCAAAGTGGACAATTCGACGCGGCGCTCGAGATGTTCGCGAAGGCGGATGAAGGACAACCCAACCCCGCTCTGCTGGCGTTTCGTCGGGCACGTGTCGAAGCTGTACGCAAGAACATTCCAGAGGCCCTGGCACAACTCCAGCAGTATCTGGAGAGTGGCCAAACGGAAGCCGGCACCAGCCCCTACGAGCTACTGCGACGTTTGCTCCTGGTGCAGACAGGTGACAAGCAGCAAGCACTCGCCAGGCTGGAGGCACAACTCGCCGAACTCTACAAGACCCAAGCGGACAACCGGCCTCTGAGCATCTATCTGGCAGAATCCTGGCGTTCCCAGGGACGCCTGCCAGAAGCGGAAACCCTGTTCAAAAAATTGCGTGAACAAAAACCTGCCGTCAATCTGAACCGCGGATTGGTGCGTATTTATCTGCAGCAGGAGGCGATCGGCTCCCTCTATCGCATCCTGATCGAAACCGTCGCGCAGGATCCGCAATTGGAATCGCTCAACGCGCAGCTGATGCAAATTGTCAAGCAGGACGAGGGACAGGTGCTCGATCGTCTCCTGGCGCATGCGCAAGACAACGCGCCGCAGGATGCGAAAATCGCCACGCGGGCCGCGTATGTAATGGCTATCTTGACGGCCGTTGCCCAGCGGTTCGAGGAGGCTGACAAGTGGTTCGAGACTACCCGCCGCCTGGCCCCTGCGGCCAATGTCCAACGGTGCAGTAATTGGGGACGACGGATGTACCAGGCAAAGCGTTTTCCACAGGCCGCCGTGGCATTCCGCGCGGCCCTGAAAGCACAAACGAACCAGGATAAGCAACCGCTATTGTATCTCCTGCTGGCCGATGCGTTGGTCTCCGACCAGCAAGTCGAACCCGCCCTCCAGGCAGTTCGCAAATCTATCGAGATCAAACCTGACCAGTTCGTCGCACAAAGCCAGATCCCCTGGGTTCTGTACAGGGGAAAACGATATGACGACGCGAAACGACAGTACCTGGCCTTCCTCGACAAATTTGATTCCCGCTTCGACAACGACCAGATCCGTCGTATCTGCCGACAGGCGCGTTTCATCCTGTCTACCCTCGCGCTGCGCGAAGGTGATTTTCCCTCCGCGGAACGCTGGCTGGAAGAAGTTCTCGATGAATTTCCCGAGGACATCGGTGCGTTCAATGACCTGGGTTACCTGTGGGCGGACCAGAACAAACACCTGGCCAGATCTCTGGTGATGGTCAAACGGGCGGTAGCAGCCGAACCCAGCAATGCAGCCTATCGCGATAGCCTGGGATGGGTCTATTACCGTCTGGGCCAATTCCAGCAGGCCGTGGTCGAACTGGAAAAAGCCGTGGCACAAACCGCCGACGGGGTCATCCTGGATCACCTGGGAGACGCTTATCTGAAACTAGAACACCTTGCAAAAGCGCAGGCCACCTGGGAACGTGCCTTAGCCGTGTTCAAAGCAGAAAACAATCTTCAACAAATCGAGTCTGTGCAGAAAAAGCTCCGTCAATTCCGTACTACTGATACCTAGTCTTGAGGTGTAATTCATGGCAGGCCATTCCCATTGGGCAGGCATCAAACACAAAAAAGCGCTGATCGACAACAAGCGTGGCAAAGTCTGGAGCAAACTCTCCAAGGCGATCATCGTCGCGGCCCAGATGGGGGGAGGCGATGTGGAAACCAACATTCGTCTGCGCACCGCGATTGCCGATGCCCGGGCGGTCAGTATGCCGAAAGAGAATATCGCCCGCGCGGTCAAGAAAGGGACCGGAGAGTTGGCCGGTGCACGGGTCGAGGAAGTCATCTACGAGGGCTATGGCCCGGGCGGTGTCGCCGTCATGTGTGACATTGTCACCGACAATCGCAACCGGACCGCGCCAGAAATCCGCAAGGTGTTTGAAGTCCATGGTGGCAAGCTGGGCAGTAGTAATTGTGTGGCCTACCTGTTCGAACGCAAAGGCCTGTTTGTCATCGATGCGGAGGCAACCGACGAAGAAATGTTGATGGAAACCGTCCTGGAATCCGGCGGAGACGATGTCCGCACCGAAGAGGGCAAGTTCCACGTCACCTGTGAGCCAGAGACGTTTTCCGACGTCTCGGCTGCGTTGGCCGCGGCAGAAGTGGCAGTCGAAGCGAAGCAGATCACCCGTATCCCGAACAATACGGTCGATTTAGACGTCGGGACCTCGCGTAAAGTGCTCAAATTGATGGAAGAGCTCGACGACCATGACGATGTGCAGAACGTTTCCGCGAACTTCAATATTCCCGACGAAGCGATGGCGGAAATCGGAGAGTAGCCTCCTCCTCGCTCCACTTCCAGTCACCTGTTAAGGAACCCAAGGAGTCTTCCGTGAATTCGGCGCTCAACCAACTATCCCAACCACCGGCCACTGTCGATGTCGAACAAGCAGTTGCCGATCGCTATTCGGCCGCTTCGGCGCAACCTGAAGCGGCACTCTGCTGTCCGGTCGAGTACGACACCCGCTGGTTGGAAGTACTGCCTCAAGAGCTGATCGAGAAAGACTACGGTTGTGGGGACCCCTCGCGTTACGTACGCCCCGGTGAAACCGTGCTCGACCTGGGCAGCGGTGGCGGCAAAGTCTGCTATATCGCCTCACAAATCGTGGGCCAAGAAGGTCGGGTCATCGGCGTCGACATCAACCAGGACATGCTTGAACTGGCGCGTCGCTTCCAGCCGCAAATCAGTACGGCTATCGGTTGGGACAATGTCCACTTTCACCGCGGACGCATCCAGGACCTGGCACTCGATCTCGATCGCTGGGAGAGCTACCTCCAACAGCATCCCATCGGCTCCACGGAAGACTGGCTGGCGGCGCAACAACAGGCCGACCGCTGCCGGGCAGAGTCACCGATGGTGGCCAGCGACTCGGTCGATGTCGTCGTCTCCAACTGCGTGCTGAACCTCGTTGCTCCAGCGGCTCGCCGACAATTGTTCAGCGAAGTGTTTCGTGTCTTGCGCAGTGGTGGCCGCGCCGTCATCAGTGACATTGTCAGCGACGAACCCGTTCCCGTGCATTTACAGAACGATCCGCAGTTGTGGAGCGGGTGTATCAGCGGCGCGTTCCAGCAGGCGGCCTTTCTGGACGCATTTGCCGAAGCCGGCTTTCACGGCATGGAGATTCTCTCACGCCAAAGCGAAGCCTGGGCAACGGTCGAGGGAATCGAATTTCGCAGCCTGACGGTGCAGGCCTTCAAGCACCCACCCCAATCCGAACAGGACCTCGGCCAGGCGGTCGTCTACCGGGGTCCCTTTGCCACCGTTACCGATGACCAGGGAAACACCCTGACTCGCGGTGTACCGCAGGCAGTCGGCGACCAGACGTTTACTCTCTATGAACAGGCCCCCTACCGAGACCAGGTTATCCGAAACGCTCCCCAGCAGGCCGTCGATCCACAGACGGCGCCCTCCTTCGACGGCCGCCGCAACACAGTCCGCGCAGCGGACGAAACCAAGGCGGGGCGTGACACCCTTACCCAGCTGCCTGTCAGCGACTGCTGTGGTCCGGGTGAGTGCTGCTGAAAATGTGCGATTTACCTGGCATCGTTTACTGGGACCCTGGCATCGTTTACTGGGACACCGTCCGCGAGACGCACCATGGCCGCCCCTCTCCACGACGCGCCGACAACACCCAATGAAAGCCTGGTGCCGCAACAATCGCGGCCGACCAATGTCCGCTGGGTGATTTTTAGTCTGGCAGCGCTGGCCAGCTACATCAACTACGTCCACCGCTATTCCTGGGGAGTGATCAAACCGTACCTGCTGGAAGACGGCGTCGTGACCGAACAGCAGGTCGGCTGGTTGGATGGGCTGATCGGCATCACCTATGGACTGGGTCAGTTCCCGGGTGGACTGGCAGG
>CAZITS010000393.1:3001-5670 GCA_964542185.1 uncultured Pirellulaceae bacterium | reverse complement strand
GAGGGTACGTGCGTGGGGCGGTGATTATAGCCAGATTGCTCAATCCGTGACTAGCCCGGAATTTCGGCCAAATCCCGTTACCAGAGCGCGCCGGAAAGCCCTGCAAAAAGCGGCAATTTGGGACGACCGCGAAACACGATCCGGTCAATTCAAAGAAGGGTCTCGTGGTATGTCCACTTTGTCAACAACCGTAGAAATAAGATCAATGCCAATGGAATCCAGCACTCGTTTCCAGAGCTGCTCACAATCGGAGAATACCAGCGACGAAGCTCCAGACGCTGTCAGCCAGCCACCGACCCGCAACTCGTCTTCAAGTTGCCCGGCAGACCAGCCTGCGTACCCCGAGAACAGACGAAACTCGGACTCCTCCCCCTGTATTAGCTGGGTCAATGCATCTCGATCTGTGGCCACGAAAACACCTGGCAGGATCTCACGTTCGGACAAGTCAGGATTCGTATGCAATGCCATCAGTGGGCCGGCAACAGGGCCGCCCGCATGCACCTGGCCTGTGACGCTACACGATTCATCACTGACGTGCTTCCACAAGTCCTCAATCGTGTTATCCGTGGGCCGATTGAGGACCACACCCACCGCGCCCGAAGGTTCATGCTGCAGCATGAACACAACCGATCGCGAAAAATGAGGGTCCGGCAGGTGCGGTGAAGCCACCAGAAATTGACCACGCAACGAATCCATTGACTGACCTCCTGACAAGTACACCGGCTATCTTAACCAGTTCAGTATATTCTGAAAATCACGACGCTTCCGGTCATCTTGAAAGGCGTCGCAAGTCACGCCGGAACGGCACCGGGCGGTCCCTCCCTGGTCGAACTTCCACCGCCAGATAAAATAGAGCAGGACAGGGGGAAACCGCCATGGCAGGCGTGGTCTGACTCGACTTGATGCGAAGGATTTGCCCACACGCACCGAATGAATCAAAATAGTCCTGAGCGTGCCGCAGCGTTGCGTCGCAGGGCAGTACCCGTTCCTGCGTGCTGTCCGGCGAGACATTTCCAGGCAGCCACCCGACGAAACTCGTGGGGGCAAAAAACAACCAGGCACGCGTTAAACTGCACACTGGATTCCTGATCACACACCATTACCTTACATCACTTGCGCCCCCAGCGGTCACCTGGGAGTGCTCACCTCAACGGAAATACCCGCTTCATGATTTGCGTTAGTATCGGCCGTGGTCGCCACCGTAGCATGATTGCAGAAGCTCGCCATGTCGCTGAACAGGGGGCTCAGCTGGTCGAGTTGCGTCTCGACTACATCCGCCGCGCGGTGAACATCAAACGTTTACTCGCCAACCGCCGCTGCCCCATCATCGCCACCTGTCGTCGCGAAGAAGATGGAGGCAAATGGGCCGCCAGCGACGTCGACCGCCTGACGCTATTGCGTCAGGCAATTGCCGAGGGTGTCGACTACGTTGACCTGGAAGAAGACGTCGCGGGGCAAATCCCCCGCTATGGAAAAACCAAACGCATCGTCAGTTATCACAATTTCGTGGAAACTCCTGAGGACGTACAGTCCATTCACGATCGCATGTGCACCAAAGATCCTGACATCGTCAAGATCGCCACGCTGGCACATCATCCACACGATAATTTGCGTTTGCTGCGTCTGATTGAGAACAGCAAAGTGCCCACAGTGGCCTTCTGCATGGGAGAGCAGGGCATCCTTTCACGACTGCTCTCGGGACGGTTCGGAGCTCCCTTTACCTACGCGACGTTTCACGAAGACCGCGCTCTGGCCCCAGGGCAGCTCAGCTACCGCCAGATGACGGAGATGTACCGCTACACCAACATTTCCAAATCAACTGTTATTTATGGTGTGGTCGCGGATCCGGTGGGACATAGCCTCAGCCCCGTCATCCACAACGCCGCCTTCCAGGATTCTGGTCTGGACATGGTCTACATTCCCTTTCGAGTTCCACTTGATGAACTCGGATCGTTCCTGGGAGATTGCCCGGACCTGGGAATCAAGGGACTCAGCGTCACGATTCCGCACAAAGAGGAAATCATGCAATTCCTCGATCAGGTAGATACCGATGCCGCCACGATCGGGGCCTGCAATACGGCGGTATTCGATGGCAAACAAATTTCCGGCTACAACACTGACCACCAGGCCGCCGTAGACTCCCTGCTGCGGGCCCACACAAGCGGTGGAGCGACTCCCCTGAAGGGTAAGACTTCAATCATTCTAGGGGCCGGCGGTGCAGCCAAGTCTGTGGCATACGGCCTGACCCAACTCGGCTCCGACGTGGTTATCACAAGCCGCAATGAGGAACGCACCAATGCGCTCGCCGAACGATTTAATTGCCGTACGGTCCCCTGGGAGGAACGCCAGAAAATCCGAGCCGGAATCCTGATCAACACCACGCCCATTGGCATGCATCCCAAGGTCGATGAATCGCCCTACGAAAAGCGTCACATCGACCGCGGCATGGTCGTCTTTGACACGGTCTATAACCCGGAACAGACCCTGTTGATCAAATATGCACGGGAACAAAACTGTCGCGTGATTACAGGTGTCGATATGTTCATCCGGCAAGCAGAGCTTCAATTCAGGCACTTTACTGGTCAAGAAGCGCCCAAGGAAGTCATGCGGAACCAGCTCAAACGATCTACGGGAGCCGCGCGCTATTGACACCATCCCTCCCCCAGCGG
>CAZITS010000393.1:572-2901 GCA_964542185.1 uncultured Pirellulaceae bacterium | reverse complement strand
CGCGGATGCGGGTCCACACGGGTCAGGGACTCCACATGGGTCAGGGACACAGTACCCTCGCCACCTGAAGGGGATCATCGATGATGACTTCGTTCAATTACGCTCAAGCGATTCGACAGCTCGGAATTTGCCTGTTGGGTTTGGTGGGTCTGCTAGTCACCGACGTGTCAGCTGCCGAACCTGATGCCACGGGTGTAGAAGTGACAGCCCTGCAGATCTCGCCCGCGGTGATCGAATTGGACGGACAAAACCGGCGGCAACAGCTGGTCGTGACCGCAACCTCGACAACGGGACTTCATTTCGATGTAACTCACCTCTGCGAACTGGTCGTCAGGCAACCGGCCGTCGCAACGATCCAAGGTAGCCTGATCCTGGGTACTACCTCTGGAACCACTAATCTGGAAATCCGCTACGGCGGCCAACAGCACACCACACAAATCGTGGTCACGGATCTAGAGACCTATCCAGCCATCGACTTCCAGAACGACATCATGCCCCTGTTCTCGAAACGAGGCTGCAACAGTGGAGGCTGCCATGGAAAGCAATCGGGGCAAAATGGTTTCAAGCTCTCGGTTTTCGGATTCGACGCGCAGGCTGATTATGGCGCGTTACTTAAAGAGGCCCGTGGTCGACGGATCTTTCCGGCCTCGCCCGAACGCAGTCTGCTGTTGCGAAAAGCCATCGGCACGGTACCGCACGGCGGTGGGGCCCGTATGACTCCCGACTCGCTGGACGCGGAACTGCTCGTGCAATGGATTTACCAGGGCATGCCCTGGGGATCGCCAAACGCACCCCGCGTCACCCGTATCGAGATCGATCCCGCCGAGCGGGTCCTGCAGCCGGGTACCGAGCAGCAACTACGCGTCACTGCAATCTTCGACAACGGCAGCCGGCGCGACGTCACGAGCGAAGCCGCTTACACGAGCAATGCAGAGTTGGTTGCGCAAACCAACCAGACCGGACGAATCGCGACCGGCAATCGTCCTGGTGAAGCTGCCATCACGATCAACTACATGGGACACGTCGGCGCCGCCAGAATGCTCATCCCACGTTCTCAAAGCGACAATGAGAACGCTCATCCACCAGTTCACAACCGCATCGATGAATTGGTTTTGAACAAACTGGACAAACTCCGAATCACTCCCTCGGAACTTTGCGACGACGCCACATTCTTCCGCCGCATTCACCTCCACACGCTAGGCAGCCTGCCAGATCCCAGCGCACTACGCAGCTTCCTGAAAGATGATTCCAGCGAGAAACGGCGTTTGGCCGTGGACCGCGTGCTCAAACGCGACGAATACACTGATTTTTGGACGCTCAAATGGGCGGACATCATGATGGTCAACGCAGAGACCCTGGGAGAACGGGGCGCCTACGCGTTGCACACCTGGCTGCGACAGCAGTTTGCCACAAACCGTCCGTATGACGAGTGGGTGCGCGAATTGTTGACTGCATCAGGAAACTCCGGGAAATACGGTCCGGTGAATTTCTTTCGTGGAGAGCAAACCAAGGAAGACCTCACAAAAACCATCAGCCAGGCGTTCCTGGGCATTCGTATGGACTGCGCCCAGTGCCACCATCATCCTTTCGAAAAATGGGGACAAGAAGACTTTTATGGCATGGCCGGTTTTTTCAATGGCCTGGAGAAGAAGACGCTCCAGGACAGTAATCCATACGACAATGCGGCAGACCGGGAACTGGTCTTCCATCGCGGCTTCCAGGAAACACAACATCCCACGACCGGCGTACCTGTGCCCATGCGAGCACCGGGAGGACCGTTGATCACTGCAGAGATGGTGGACGACCAGGATCCTCGGGTATTACTTGCCGACTGGACAACGGCTGACGACAATCCCTACTTTGCCCGCCTGGTCGTAAATCGCATCTGGAAATCTTTCATGGGCCGCGCGCTGGTAGAACCGGAGGATGACCTGAGGTCAACCAACCCTGCCACCAATGAACCCCTGCTGGACTACCTGGCAGAGCAAATGGTGTCCAGTGGATTTGACTTGAAAGCGGTGATGCGGATGATCATGCAGTCCCGCACGTACCAGCTTTCCAGCCAGGCCAATGCAACAAATCGAGACGACAACCAGAATTTTTCGCATTTCGTCGTCAAACGCTTGCCTGCAGAAGTTCTACTGGACGCAATCAGTAAGGCCACTGGAACACCTGATTCTTTTGACGGCATGCCAAAAGGCACACGAGCTATACAGCTCTGGGACAATCGTATGCCTTCCTATTTCCTGGAGACCTTCGGGCGATCGGAACGCAAGTCTCCCTGTGAGTGCGCCAAATCGAGCGAACCGACGATGGCTCAAGCATTGCA
>CAZITS010000393.1:248-562 GCA_964542185.1 uncultured Pirellulaceae bacterium | reverse complement strand
GCACTTGATGAACGCACCTGAAATCGACGCCAAGATCAGCCATCCTGAGGGTCGACTGGCAAATCTGCAGGCCGAGACACTCTCGAACGACAAACTCGTCGAAGAACTCTGCCTGGCGGTACTGGGACGGTTCCCCGGCGAGAAAGAGAAACGGGTGGCCGGAACGCTTTTCAGAGATTACCCCAGGCCGCAAGCAGCGGAAGATTTCCTCTGGACTCTACTTAATTCCTACGATTTTTTGTTTATTCGGTGATGCCACTCTGGAGGTACCCTGCCTGGTCACCCGAGTGGCAGGCCTCCATTCTGGCGCGGAC
>CAZITS010000393.1:0-238 GCA_964542185.1 uncultured Pirellulaceae bacterium | reverse complement strand
CGCTGCAGTGAACTCACGCGGTGCCGTCTGCGACTGGCCCGGCCAGGCAACCTGATTCAATCGCCTGCCAAATCCGCGATTCGTTGGTTGAGCCAGATTGCGTGTTGCCAGGCATCTTCATCGGGCGTGCACGTCGCAGCGCGGACGTGCGCCTGGCTGCGGGAAATAACACCTCTGCGAACCAGCAGATCCTTTTCCATCCACAGAAATAACTCC
The DNA here is from genome assembly GCA_964542185.1 of uncultured Pirellulaceae bacterium. Taxonomy (GTDB): domain Bacteria; phylum Planctomycetota; class Planctomycetia; order Pirellulales; family Pirellulaceae; genus UBA9264. Next base: position 22 of record CAZITS010000393.1, on the reverse strand, counting down.
ATGTTCTGCAAGCTTTTCTTTA
>CAZITS010000392.1:0-5673 GCA_964542185.1 uncultured Pirellulaceae bacterium | reverse complement strand
CAAGGCAGTCGAAACATCAACCAGCTGTTGCTGCTGCTGCGTCGCCCGCTGCAACAAAGTACTAAACGGCGCCACCACCATAAACATCTGGTTGAAACGATCAAGGACCTCCCGCTGGTGCTGCTGTGCCGCCTGGAAATCATTACTTTCCAGCGCCAGAGCTGCACGATTCATGATCTGGCTGCTCTCGCTCGCCAGTTGCTGCAGTAACTGCATGGCTTGCGCCCGCGAATCGTCAGTGGCCGGATCCTGCGCAGGCTGATTGGGACCAGTTGGCGCCGCCTCTTCTGGACTCTCAAAGAACTCTGCTACCTTCTCCTGGAGGGGATCGATTTCTTCCCGCAGCTTCCGCTGCTCAGTAGCCGCATTCTTGACGTGCTGTCGCCGCCGCGGTGAATCGTCTTCAGAAACGAGCCCACGGGTTGTCGTCCACAGGGCCGTCTGCCGCTGTTCGAGTTCTGCCAGGAACTGCAACAGGTTCTTCTCCTGACGCGCCTTTTCCCGGTCACGCGTCTCCCAGATCGATTGAATGTGCTTGATATACAGACGGATCAGCTCCAGGTTATGCCGCGCATCACGGTGGCCTGTGTCCAGACGGAGACAATCGCGATAGTGGCCAACCGCCTGCAGCAACTGGGTGATACTCTGTTCCCGCACGTCTTGTTCAGCAGATTCGGGATCCTCTCCCAGCAGCGCCTCCGCCTGGCCTGCTGCCAGGCAACCTAGATTGTAGTGGCAGCGAATCTCCAGCGGCGTATCCCGGGAAAGTGCCGCTTGCTGGAAAAACTTGCGGGCCTTTTCCACGTCTCCGGCTGCAGCCAGCGCACAGGCGCGATCAAACCAAATAGTTGCATTTTCCGGAGCGGAAACCTCCGCCTCAACAAACGCCCGATCTGCTTCGTCAAAACGCCCGGCTTGAAAATGGCGAATTCCAGTAGCGACTTTTTTCACCGCGGTCGCACCCACGCTCAAGTCACTGGCGAACAGTGACACCAGCAGAACCAGGAACAACCCCTGGGGGCTGCGTGCTATTCGAATCATGAGAAACTCCCCTCCGCGTCCCCTGTCCGTGTTGGGTAAGAGGAAATCACCATTTCTATCAGCAGTAGCAGCAAACCCACTCCTCCCAGCAATTGAAACTGTTCGCGGTAGCGTTTGCGCTTCTCTGCCAGTACTTCACCACGATTCAAATTCACCAGGTGATCATCATAGATGCGCCCCAAGTCGTATGCACGTGTCTGGGCTGGGATGTAGGCGCCCTTGGTCGTCAAAGCCATCTCCTTGAGCAGTCGCTCATCCATTTTCGACCACACTTCCTGTCCCTTGTGTTGCAGAAACACCCGGTTACCATCCTCTCCTCGTTGCGGAATCCGTGCACCCTCTCCCTGATCACCCAATCCTACTGTGATCATGCGCACATCACGCCGGGCCGCTTCACTGGCCGCTTCCGCCGGAAACGACTCGTGATCCTCGCCATCGGTGATCAAGACAATGACCTGATCCCGGTCACGACGTTCCTCCATATCCGCAAGTGCTTTACGAATCGCATCACCAATGAGGCTACCGCCGCGTGGCGCACTGTCTGTATCAACATCCTCCAGTACCATACGAAAGAAACCGTGATCGGTCGTCAACGGGACCTGCACTACCGGCGCACCGGCAAACACAATCAAACCGACACGATCCCCCGGTAACCGCTCCAGCAGATCCTGAATGTCCCGCTTGGCCCGTTCCAGACGATTGGGGGCCACATCTTCAGCAAGCATCGAACGCGAGACGTCTAACAGCACGAATAAATCGACCCCGCGTGTGGATACTTCTTCAAAGAACACACCAAAACGAGGACGCGCAGCCGCGGCGATCAAACAACAGAGCGCGACCATCAGGAGAATCGACTTGAGCCAGGAACGGGACGCCCGAAACGATGGCATCAACCGCTCCACCATCTCCGCATCTGCAAATCGGCGCGCTGTAGCGGCCCGTTTACGGTGCGAATAAAGCAACAAGGCGCCCGTCAATGGCACCACCCAGAGGGCAAACAGAAGTACTGGAGTTTCCCAAATCATCGATTATCCAGCGTCAAGGAAGTGAGCGAAAACGCGTGCAAGTCAGCCAGATTTCCAGCAACACACATGCCAATCCTGGTACCAGCAGCCACTGAAAGACCTCGCCGTACTCGGTGTACAGTCGACCTTCCGTTTCCGTTTTTTCAAGTCGGTCGATTTCAGCATAGACGTGCTGCAGCGCCTCGGTATTCTGCGCGTTAAAATACTGACCCTGGGTCTTCTCGGCGAGCGCCTTGAGTGCCTGTTCGTCGAGTTTGACTGGCCGCGACTGGAGAACATTGCGACCAAACAAATCGCGTGCAGGAAACGGCGCAGTACCGGTCGTCCCCACACCGATACTGTAGATACGGATTCCAAAAGCGTGCGCCGCTTCCGCCGCTTCTTCCGGAGCGACAACGCCCGCAGTATTTTCGCCATCCGAGAGGAGCACGATAACCCGACTCTGGGCATCCACATCCTTCAATCGATCGACCGCGACCGCGATTGCGTCGCCGATGGCAGTCGCTTGCTCCTCTTGCCAGAGACCATCGTTGATGACACGGCCCTGCTTGTCTCGAACCGGTTCCGAAATACGCACCGTGTTGAGGACTTCAAGCAGCGCCCCATGATCAAGCGTCAACGGGCACATCGCATCGGCAAATCCCCCGAACACCACGAGACCCACCAGGTCATCGCCACGTCCAGCGAACCGATCGTCTCCCGCAACAAACTGGCGGAATACCTGTTTGACTGCCTCCAGCCGGTTGTGGGGCTCACCATCAATCCTGAAATCCAGCGCCTGCATCGAACCTGATCGATCGATACACATTTCAATAGCAATCCCCTCGGTGCGAATGCGAAACTCTTCGCGACCCAACTGAGGACGCAGTAAAGCCAACGCAATCAGGACCAATCCAATCACCCGCAACCAGGGCAAGCAGCGGCGCAAACGTAACGCCCAGGTTACGGGCAAATCCCGCAACAAATCGACACTCGAATAAAGTACCGAAGCACGTCGTTGCCGGCGGACTGCGTAGAGACTGAAACCAATCACCGGCAGCAACAGCACTATCCACAGTGGGTCGTGAAATCGTACAGCGGTCATTCAGCGGCCTCCGTCTCGGCTTCCTGCTCCAGTCCGATAAACTGCTGGGCGCGCGTAAAACTCTCCTCGATGTCATGACGGGCCGGCTGGTAACCGGCAAATTTGACCAGATCGGCAGCCTGCAGAAAGGCCGCCAGGCGCTGGCTGGAGGGAGCTGCAAAACTATGATCTCGAGCGATTGCCTGAAGAAATTCCTCGGTCGTCTGCTCGGGCGCCCGGATTCCCGTGGAACGCTCGATGAAGCGGCGCACCACGCCGGTCAACTCGCCGTAATATACTTTGATATCGGCGGCGGCCAGGTCGGCGGCGACCAGACGTTCCAGCTCGAGCCAGGCGAGTTCGGCCGGAGACAATTCGGGTTCATTGACTCTTCTCTTGCGCCACCAGAGAGCCATCGCCGCGACGGCCCCCAGCGCCAGAGCTACCAGACCAACCCAGACCACTGTGCGGCTGGGTGGTGTCGGCAGTGCCAGCGGACTGGCAGCAGGGCGCAGTCCACTGAGTGAAGGGGCTTCGTCACCCAGCACGGTACTGACTTCGACCGCCAGCGCTTCCGACTGAATCTGGTGATGAGACGGAGATCCTGCCGTCCGCCGGTCGACAAATTTGACTGTGATCGGATCGATGGCCAAAGTCCCGGCACGGACTGGTTCCAAAGTGTACTGCTGTCGAAGAATCGTCACCTCACCCTGCTTTTCGGGCAACGGTTCATGAAAATCCCGGACCAGGAAATCTCCCACCGCCTCACCAAAAGGCGGCTTCTCGACTTCAACACCCGCTGCAGCGCGGATCGTTAACGTCAGCACTGGTTCATCGGAGAGACGCGGTGCTTTGGGCTGTAAACTGACATCAAAACGAACCGGCCCGCGCTCCACACGTGATGCCACCGCAGTTGGATCTTCCTCCTCGGCGTCTGTTGACGGGTTCTCTGCGCGACGCGCACATCCGTGCTGCAGACTTGCTGCCGCCAGCGCCACCCACAACATTACGACAGCCCGCGCGCTAACTCGGCGCCGCTTCCATACTCCCACAGGCCACTCAAAAACCCACCGGCACATAGTCACCGCACTCACTCCGACTTCTGGGATTCGCGGTTCGTCTCTGCGGCGGCAGACGCCGCCGGACCTTGTGGATCGGCCAGAATCTGGACGTCGTATCGCTTCATCAGATCCGCCAGTAATTCCTGCAGCAATTCCTGGCGTTTCCGCAAGCGGTAATCGGCTGCGACGCGTAACCGCACTTCCGAAAGAGGTGGCAGGCGAGCTGGAGTCTTCGACTCCAGCAGCGCCAGCCAGGATTTTCCAGTACCGCTGCCAGGTTCTTTCGTCCAACTTTTCACCTCCAACGCAAACACGGCTGAGACATCGCCCAGTTGTGGATGGCCTTGGCCACGGGAGACCTCGAAACGGGTCATCGCAGCGGCCGTGTCCGACGCCGCCACCGCCTGTCGAAAATCGTCGACCGAAGTAATCTGTTTCACCTGGGCCCGCGCCGCCTCTGGATCAGCACACCAGAGCACAGTCAGGCTGGCGGTTTCCGGCTGGCGATACGTCGTTTGTTGTGCAGCATAATAGGACTCGAGATCCACATCGGTGGGTTGAATCTTCTCTAACTGGCTGTTCAGGAATCGACTAGCCAGCAACTCCGTTTCCAGAAATCGACGGTTGTCCACAAACTCGGCCTGGGAGTCCATTTTCAGATCGCGTGCCCGCCGGCTGAAAAGTTCGCGCTGCAGTAACTGCTGCAACATTTGTTGGCGGGCTTGAGGACTCTGATACTGCTTGAGCACCTGTTCGCGAGCCACCCCCAAACCACTGCCACCCTGTAGCGCCAAGGCCCGATCGACCGTGCGCTCAATCACGCGGTCCAGGTCAGCTTCGTAGAACGATTCGCCCGCGAAAGTCGCCAACACCGCACCGCGATCCCCCGCTGCAGAATCCACTTCCACCTGGCGTGACAACTCCCGCCCAACTTCTCCATAGCGACCCAAGCGGCGCAAGCAGTCTACAATCCTGGGGCCAATCTTCTCCTGGAGTGCTGGGTCTTCCACCGCCAACTGTTCCGCCTGGACCAGCGCTACGACCGCGGCGTTATACTCCTCTGCTTCCAGGTACAGTCGCCCGATACGGTACAACAAATTCGCCCGTTCAGAAGTTGCCGGTTCAGATCGCAGATATGCCTGCCAGGTCTCTGCTGCAGCGCGGGAAAGACTGCGGGCTTCCAGTGCCAGCGCCGTAGCCCGTAACCCAGCTGGTTGACCGGCCACCGCTGCTGTGTCCGCCCGTTCGGATCGATTCGCCAGCTGGTACCCGATCCCCAGCAGGCACACCACTTGCATCCCGAGCAACCACCAGATCCCGCGCCCTGGGCCTCCCTGCCGCTGGAGTCTCTTCCCGGGAGGGTCCGCCAAAGTAAGGGCGGGGCGGTTGTCCTTGGCTGTATCACTCATCTTTCCACTGCCATCTTTCCACTGCGTTTTTACACTGCGTTTTTACACTGCGTTTTTACACTGCGTTTTTACAC
>CAZITS010000391.1:1635-5680 GCA_964542185.1 uncultured Pirellulaceae bacterium | reverse complement strand
AACCCGCCTTATCGCCACTCCGGTAGACCAGACTCGCACCGGCCACACCGGACCAGGCTCGCAACACCAATTGATCCAACCGCTCGAATTCCAGGCGTAAAGTAACGTCCGATCGCAACGGTGGCCGCAAACGCACGCGTCCTTGCAAAGCCACGCCATGCCCCGCATCTCCTGCGACCGCGGTCAATGCCGAAGACCCTTCACCCAAATCCTCCATCCAATCCGACATCCACTTTACCGGGTCCCTTCCGGAGATCGGCCGCAAGGGCGTAAAGCAGATCGGTTGGTGGGCGACGGGAGGACTCTGGTCGTCGAGTATCTGCTGCCAGGGGAATCGACGAGGCGTTGAGCGTGCCACCGCAGGCGCACCCGCCGCCTCTGTGGGAAGACCTTGCGCTTCCATGACTTGTGAAGGTGTCTCCGACTGGAGACTGGCGGCACTGCGAACTGCAGCTGGTTCCGGAGGCCGTTCAGGATCCGGCAGGCGTTCAGCATCAGCAAGCGGTTGCGGTCGGTCACGAACGGGCTGATTGCCAAATCGAAATACGGAGGGAGCAAGCCACTGGAATCCCAATATGAGCAACAACACCACCGTTGCCAGTTGCCCAAATCGCGTCAACGCAGTACTCGGTCGGATCACACCAAGAAACCCCGGCTACGGAAGCCATCAAGCAGGACGCCAATCGATAACGCGTATGCCCAGCAGCTTAAATTGCGCTCGGCGACACAATCCTGGAGACTTGTGCGCTCTCTTTAACTGGAGCTTTGCGCTTCCTTGAGCATGCGCATGAATTCTCTCATTAAGGCAGCATTGTCATGCCAGACTCGAGAGGTGACAAGATTGCCATCCAGAACCACTTCCTGATCCACGTAGTTCGCCCCTCCCTGTTCTGCATCCAAAGCGCATTTTGCCACAGTCGTCACGGTCTTGCCTTGAATCACGTTGGCCGCGGTCAGAATTTCAATGCCGTGACAAACGCAGGCGATCGGTTTCCCTGCCTCCGCCATCTCACTGGTAACGCGTAACAGGTCCTTGTCATAGCGAATGTACTCGGGGGCACGACCACCCGAAACAAACATTCCCACATAATCCTCCGAGCGTACGTCAGCAAATGCGACCTCTGCTTTGATGAAGTAACCAGGCCGTTCCTGAGTAATATCCCAGGGAATGCTGGAATCCGGAGGAATTTCGTGAAGTACCGTGTGGTAAAGACGGGCCTCGGGACCAGCTACCACAACTTCATAACCGTCCTCTTGTAATCGAAAAAACGGATACAGCGTATCCATGGCTTCCGTGGCGTCGCCCAACGGCATCAAAACCTTGGCCATTTGACAATCCTCTGCAAAATGCGAAAGAAGGGGCCGCCTGCCATCGCTGACGACAACCAACGAGACAGTACGTGCAGGCCCACACTATGTCTCAACCGCGCCCATCTTGTCGGCAAGATAACGCAGGATATCACGCACCGAGACAATTCCTACCGGGCGTCCCTGATTGTCAACAATAGGAACATGACGATAGCTTCCCAAATCCATGCGTTGCACCGCGAATGCCACCTTGGAATCCGCCTCCAAAGTCTGTGGGTCGGAAGTCATATACTCAGAGACCGGGTGGTCGCGCAGTGCAGCGAAGTCAACATTCAGCTTCTGCAGTGCATCGCGTTCACTGAAAATGCCAACCAGTTCCTCATTTTCCACCACGATCACACATCCGATTGATTGTGCAACCAGCTGCTGCAGAACTTCTCCCACTGGAGTATCCGGGGCAACTGCGACTGGCAATTTCGGATTTAACACACCCACTCGATCATCGAGCAGACTGCGTTCGACATCCGTGGCCGGTTCCGCAAGATGCAGCGTCGTCAACGACTGACCACACTGCTGACATTCATCGCTGCCCTCGATATTCTCGAAACCACAGTCCGGACACAAAATCATGATACCGTCCACGTATCACCAGAGTGAAACAGCTTTTCCAGGCTGCCGTCACCCTTGGTTTCCTTGGCGTGCTCGATCTGCTGGTTCAGCTGCTCGTCATACTTCGGCTTGTCGATCGCGCGAAAGACACCAATCGGTTCCGGGAATCCATCCTCGTTTCGCAAACGACTGAGCAAATACGCCAACGAAGGCTCGTCAGCCTTTTCATCGTGGAACAGTAAATCATCCTCACTGATCCCTTTCCCGAGCTCTACGACTTCAGGATTCATACCATTCAGACGTATCCCCCGGTCTCGATTCTTGCCGAAAATAAGTGGCTTGCCATGCTCCAGTTCAAGCACATTATCTGCCTTGGTTTGACGATCCGTCGCGTAATCCCACGCACCGTCATTGAAGACATTGCAATTCTGGTAAACCTCGACAAACGAAGTGCCCTTATGCTCGGCAGCTCGCTTCAACGTCGCCCCCAGATGCTTGATATTGACATCGATCGACCGCGCTACAAATGACCCTTCGCAGCCGATCGCGATCGAGAGTGGATGCAGTGGGTTATCAATAGCGCCCATCGGCGTACTCTTGGTCACTTTGCCCAGAGGCGACGTCGGAGAATACTGGCCCTTTGTGAGGCCGTAGATCCGGTTATTAAACATGACGATGTTGATGTCCAGGTTCCGGCGGATGGCATGCATCAGATGGTTTCCGCCGATACTCAACCCGTCACCGTCCCCTGTGATCACCCAAATCATCAGGTCCTGACGAACATTCTTGAGCCCCGTCGCAAATGCCGGGGCCCGACCGTGAATGCTATGGATTCCATACGTTTCCATGTAGTAAGGAAACCGACTGGAGCAACCAATCCCGGAAATAAAGCAGATCTTCTCGCGCGGAAACCCGAGCGTAGGCAACATCTTCTTCATCTGTGCCAGGATGGAGTAATCGCCGCAACCTGGACACCATCGAATATCCTGGTCGCTAGCAAAGTCCGCGGGTTTCAAAACCGGTAGTTCAGTAGCCATGGTTTAACTCGACATCACAAACAGATCAAAAAAATGGATTTACGACTCGTACATCCTTCAAGCTAACAGCGCCTTGATTTTGTCGACAATTTCCGTCACTGCAAACGGCTTCCCCTGGACCTTATTCAATCCCTCAGCATCGACCAGGAATTTTGCCCGGAGAATTGCACGCAACTGTCCCATATTAAGTTCTGGTACCAGGATTCGTTGATACCGCGACAGCAGATCACCTAAATTCCTGGGAAATGGATTCAAATACCGCAAATGCGCATGTGCCACAGACAGGCCTTCGCGCTGGCAGCGTTCGACCGCTGTCGTACAGGCGCCAAATGTACCGCCCCAACTGACGACAAGCAGCTCACCATTTTCCGGTCCGACGACTGCCTGCTCAGGGATATCATCCGCAATGTTGTCGACCTTCTGCTGACGTATATCCGTCATGTGCTGGTGGTTATCCGGATCATAACTGACATTGCCGGTGACATCCTGTTTTTCCAGGCCGCCAACTCGGTGCTCCAACCCGGGCGTGCCGGGCAAGGCCCAGGGTCGCGCCAAACGCTCATTTCTGGCATACGGCTGAAACTCCTCACCCTCCTTCGCCTGTGGGTGTTTGATTTCAATTTTTGGCAGGTCTGCTACGTCCGGAATGCGCCAGGGTTCCGCCCCATTGGCGATGTAACCGTCAGAGAGCAGTATCACTGGCACCATAAAACTAGTCGCAATCCGCCACGCCTCTTGCGCAACTTCAAAACAGTCGCTCGGACTACAGGCAGCAATCACCGGCAACGGAGACTCACCATTACGACCATACATCACTTGCATCAAATCGGATTGCTCTGTTTTCGTTGGCAGCCCAGTACTTGGACCTCCGCGTTGGACGTTAATGATGATCATCGGCAATTCCAGAATCATTCCCAGCCCCATGGCCTCGCCTTTCAAGGCAATCCCTGGTCCACTGGATGACGTGACAGCCATGGCGCCACCAAAAGCTGCGCCAATGGTCGAGCAGACTGCCGCAATTTCATCTTCTGCCTGAAACGTCCGAACGCCAAATTCTTTGAACTTGCTCAACTCGTGAAGAATGTCACTCG
>CAZITS010000391.1:0-1625 GCA_964542185.1 uncultured Pirellulaceae bacterium | reverse complement strand
ACTCGCCGGAGTGATCGGATAGGTGCCAATAAACAGGTCCGCCCCACTCATTTTAGAAGCCGCCAACAAGCCCCAGGCGAGCGCCTGATTCCCCATCACATTCCGATACGTTCCAGCAGGCAGCGTCGCCTTCTCAACCTGATAACTACTGATAAAGGCTTCAGTGGTCTCACCGTAATTCCATCCCGTACGCAGCGCTCTCTCGTTTGCTTCGACAATCTCGGGACGCTTACCAAACTTTTCGCGGATGAAACGCAGTGTGGGATCCAGATCGCGTCCGTAAAGCCAGTAAATCAAGCCCATGGCAAAGAAGTTCTTGCAACGGTCCGCCACTTTCTGACTAAGACCTTTGCCATCTTCGGTCTCGACCATCTCGACTGCCTTGCGCGTCAAGTTCGTCATTGGCACACGAAAGACGCGGTAGTCACCAAGGCTGTCATTCTCAAGCGGATTCTCTTCGAGGTTCGCCAGCTTCAAGTCGCGGCTGCCAAAATTGTCTTCATTGACAATCAGAATTCCACCTGACTTGAGATCCGGGAGGTTGGTAACCAGCGCAGCTGGATTCATCACGACCAACGCATCCAGGTGATCACCGGGCGTGAAAATATCTTCCGAAGCAAAATGTACCTGAAAACCGCTCACGCCGGCGCGTGTGCCTTTGGGAGCGCGGATTTCGGCCGGAAAATCAGGAAACGTCGCAACGTCATTACCAGCCAGTGCGGAAGTATTTGTTAGCTGAGTCCCTGTAATCTGCATCCCATCGCCGGAGTCACCCGCGAGACGCACTGTGGCTGCGGCAAGGTGCTCTACGGACTTGGCAGATTCTGGAGGCGATTCAATCGTGGAGGACATGAAATTCCTGGTGGTTTCAATCTGAAGGTAAGGAATCGCTTGGAAGCAGGCGGGAAGTAATAGTAGTAATAATAATCCGGGAACGGCTCGGCTTCGAGTCAGGCACCTTCTCGTTCCTGGGTTTTATGGTGGGGCTGGGGAGGCAGGTTGTAGATTACGGCAGGAAAATGTTGAACGAGATAGTGCAAAATCCCAGACGACTTGAGCACGCCCCGGTGTGTCGACGCCTCGTCGACGATCGGGAGCCGCCGGTATCCGCCTTGCGACATGCTGGTGATCGCCTTCCCTACGGTGTCGTCGATATGCAGCGTAACGGGATCGCGTGACATCACATCGGCAACGGGGGTTTGCAGGTCTGCTCCGCTGGCCATCAACTTCAAGGCATCGCGTTCCGTAAAGATGCCCTGAATCTGACCTGCCTGACCAACGATCACGTGCCCCGCGTGGCTATCTTTGAGTAGCAAGAACACTTCACGAACCGTCGTTTGCGGATCCACGGTCAGTGGATCAGACGGGAAGGCATGTTCGACAGATTCAGCGTCAAGGCGTAATTGAAAATTCACCGCACTACCCGAGCCAGATCTGCAACGGCCAACGTGAACGTCAACCCTGTAGAGCTTCCTCGATCAAACGAAAGTACATTTTACCTGGTTTGCCAGGCCACGACTCGACAATCACCAGCTGGCTGCGGCAACCACCGCTCGCTGGCCATCCTAAAACCACGGAAACACAGCATTTCCCCCGTGCGTCCGCCGGCCGTCAACCGTTGACCC
>CAZITS010000390.1:0-5692 GCA_964542185.1 uncultured Pirellulaceae bacterium | reverse complement strand
TTGTGGTTTTCTTGTTCTTCAGGTTGCAAGGCTTTGAGGAACAACTGCTCATTCAAGCGGGATTCGTCGTACGGCTGCCTGCCAGCATGGCCAGCGATGGCAGTCCACTGTTTTCCATCACGTGACGTTTCCAGCACATATTCATCGGAAAATGCGCCGCTGCGGTTGGGTGCGTACGCGCGGATACGATCTACCGACCAGGTGGCACTAGCAATTTTTACGACTTGCGGGAACTCAATCGTCAGCTGGCCGCCGGGTTCACCTGATATCCAGACAGCGTCGAAACGTCCATCGTTCAAATGATGGGCACCATACGCGAGTGGGTCATCATTCGAGTAACGCATACTACGCACACTTGCTTTAGCTCCCCTTGTGGCCAAAGCCAAATTCTGGGTTGGATCTTCCGCAGAGAAAATTTCAAACTCGTCAAGTGAGACAGAACTTTTTCCTGTGGCTCCTGTAGAGCGCAGGATCGTGAAACGGAAGAATCTGGTTTCAACGGGAGCAAAGGTTTCGGTCGTTCCATATTTGCTGACGCGAGGACGTGGAAACAACTTCTGGATAAGTGTTGTGCGTTCCTTGTTCACTCGGTTGTCCACCGTACGGCGGAGTTCGGTAATCTGAGATTCGACGGTGGAGAGCTGCTGGAGTAATGGTTCGCGCTGCGCATCGTGACGTTGTTTTTGTGCTGTGCTCGTGAGGGTCCGAGCGGTCTGCTGCAGTCCTTCAAAAGCAGCGCGGACTCGGTAGTAGTCGAGTTGGGCAAGTGGGTCGAATTTGTGGTCGTGACAACGACAGCAATTGATTGTGAGCCCCAGGAAAGAGGAGCCTGTCGCAGCAATCACATCGTCCAGGGTGTTGGCGCGAATTAAACGCCGGGCGATGGGGTTGCCATTGCCTACCGAGTCGAACGATCCGGCAACCAGAAATCCCGTGGCGACTTCTATCTGGGGATTGCCCTGTCCCACAATATCACCAGCGAGCTGTTCTAGAACAAAACGATCAAAAGGCTTGTCTTCGTTGAAGGATTGAATGACATAGTCGCGAAACGGCCAGGCATTATTACGGACGTGATTTTGTTCGTAGCCGTTGCTTTCGCCAAATCGCATTACGTCCAACCAATGCCTGCCCCATCGCTCACCATATTGCGGCGAGGCGAGCAGGCGATCAATCAGCCTTTCATATGCAGTGGGGCTGTGGTCGGTGACAAACGAATGAACGTCTGCTGGCGTCGGAGGTAAGCCAGTCAAATCAAAAGTAACTCTGCGAATAAGTGCACGGCGGTCCGCTTGAGAGGATGGAGCCAGGTCATTTTCTTGTAATCGCCGCAGGATAAACTGGTCGACTGGTGAGCCGGGCCAGTTCGGTATCGCTCGCAGCGGGGCTGGTGGTGTGGGACTGGCGAGCGGCTGTAATGACCACCACGATTTGTTCGCAGAAGCTGGCGATTGGATTTCAAAATTGGCAGGCCAGAGAGCACCGTCACGTATCCAATCGCGTAGTATGTCAATTTCTTTGGCAGTCAGAGACGGCCCTTCTTTTGGCATCTGGGCGCGTTTGCCCACTGTTGCCGGAGTGAGGACTTCGATCAGGCGGCTCTGGTCTGGTTTGCCTGGCGCGACCAAATTTTGTTCTACCAGGCTCGTGCCATTCGTGAGGGAGAGTTCACCACTGGATTTTCCGTCAGAGTGGCAGCGCAGACAGTGTTGTTGCAGAATGGGCGCGACTTGCGTGGGAAAGTCAATCCGTTCTGTAGCGTGCGCTTGCCAGCCCCAGGATAGCGGGCTAACCAGCAACGAGAGGACGAGCAAAATCAAGCAGCGGTTCCACATGCCGAGCCTCGTAGTGGGATGCAGGTGTCTGGCCGGCGTTTGCCAGACCACAATTGTAGAGCAGACATTGGTTTGAGGGAAACTTGCGTGTTTGGCTTTATGTAAGCGTGTTTTTCCTTGGACAAGACACGTTGAGTGGCTCTTTAGGAGTGCAATCGGGGCACGATACGGTGTGTTTTGGATCGAGAATTCTTGACAGACGATCGGTGAATTTCAAGAATGCACATTAGTAGTTAGCCAGTGCACCCTTGCAGATGCATTTGTGATGAGACTTTCTTGTACCCAATGCGACAGATCATTCACGATCACGGCCGAACAACTTGGTCGTGAAGGGTTTTGCCCACATTGCCGGGCGACAGTCCGTCTGCCTTCAGCAGAGGATCTGCAGGAAGGTCAGGAAGCTGTTGTCGAGCCCAGGCAATGGTGGAAATATTCAGTGTCGAGTCTCGCATCGGTAGCGTTCCACGCGGCATTGGTGTTGAGCCTGATTTTCGTCAGGTGCGATGGTGAGCAGGGCCTGGGCCCCCCCGAAGAAGTGCTGATTGGTGTGATGCCATCTGAAGAGCTCAGCCAAGGACAGGACGATGAGCTTGTCCAGGAAGATCCTGAGGTCAGTGAGCCCGAAGAACTTGAGGTGACACTCGACATCGCACCCGCACCAACAACCGATGCTCCGAGTGACGAAGTGGTGGCGATCAGTTCTCCTTCGACGACAGGTAACGCGGCGTCGTTCAGTCAGGGGGCACTGACGCTTGGCGGGGGCGGTTCGATGTCAGGTGGTAATTGGGACGGGTTCCTGAAAAATCTTCAGCGTAACGGACTGGATATCATCATTGCGTTTGATAGTACCGGTAGTATGGGCGGGGAAATTCGTGCTGTGAAACGGCAGATACGAAAATTAGGGACGACCCTGTTTCAGCTGGTTCCCAAGACTCGGTTGGGGATCTGTACGTACCGAGACGAAGGGGAGGAGTATCTGGTGAGAGGCTTGCCTCTTACCAATAATCTCCAGGTAGTAGAAGAATTCCTGAGTGACGTTTATCCAGGCGGCGGCGGTGACAATCCCGAAGCGGTGCATAGCGGACTTGAGTGGTCGCTCTCCAACAATTCGTTTCGCCGGCGATCTCGCAAAGTGATCTTGCTTTTTGGAGACGCGCCACCACACCAAAGAAACCAGCAGCTTTGTGTCAGCCTGGCGACTGATTTTCGTGATCAGTACAATGGCCTGGTAAGCACCGTGACTTGCCGGGCACGCAGGAAAATGCCTGCTTTTGTGGAGATTGCTGAAGCGGGAGGGGGGGAAGCCTTCCTCACTACGGACCAACGCGAAATCATGACCCAATTGATGGTACTAGTTTTTGGTGGTCGTCATCGTAGCAAGGTGTTGGAAGCCTTCAAGCTTCTAGAGATAGAGGAATAACCAACCGAGTTGAATTATCGACAAGCCGTTTTCAGCGGCTGTCGAGGCGAACTGGTTGGGTAGCCTTGCCGCAAGGCTGTCAGGACCCGCGTTTCTTCTTGGCGGTTTTCTTCTTGGCAGTCTTCTTCTTGGCGGCAGCCTTTGTCTTGCTTTTCTTTCCACCAAAGATACCGTCCCAGTTATTGGTGAATTCTTTGCTGGGGCCGGAACGAACAATCGGGCCTGACATGGTTCGAACTTCCTTACATCAGTGGTGTTAGAAAAATGAGTCACGTTGAACACGTGACTACAGCCACAAAACTTACCGTTTGCGAGCCGAACTTTCCAGGCCCCAACTGCTACCAGTGCGAATTACTTTCGCGGTGATAAGGCGTCCCAATAGATTGCCAAACGCAGGAGTTCGGGTTTGCCGCTACATCAACTCCAGAATTGGCCGCCCCGCATCGACAATGCTTACGGGACGCCCGGTCGCGTCTTCGTAGTGGGTGTCGAGCGGTATTCCCAGAGCGTGGTAAATGGTCGCGATTACATCGAGCGGTGTCGCCAGTCGTTCTTTGACACCGCCTCCGTGCTTTTCACTGGCGCCGACGACACGGCCGCCCTGAATTCCTCCACCGGCAAGCATGACGGTAAAGCAATTTGACCAATGATCACGTCCTGCATGGCCGTTCATTAACGGAGTTCGGCCGAATTCACCAGAGCAGTAAATGACTACGTCGTCCAGCATGCCTCGTTGTTTCAGGTCGTCGACAAGGGCCCAGATGGCGCGATCCAGCGGAGGCAAGTGTTCTTCCAGTCCTTTTTCAATCTCGTTGTGGTGATCCCAGTATCCCGTATTGATTGTTACGCATCGCGTACCGGCTTCGACGAGCCTTCTGGCCAGGAGCGCGCTTTGGCCATATTGATGCCTGCCATACCGATCGCGCAGTTTAGGATCTTCCTGACTGATATCGAATGCCTTGCGGACACGTTCACCTGCGATCATCTCCATTGCCCTGGCCTTGAAGGTGTCCAGGCCATCCATGACTTCAGTGGTGTCAATGTCACGTCTCAGTGTGTCAAATTTGCCCAGCAGAAATCTGCGTGACTGGACGTTCTTTACGGTAAGTCCTCCCGGCAACGACAAGTTGGGTACCTTGAAATCCTTGGCATTTGGGTTGCCGCCGACTTCGAATGGATTATGTGATTTCCCGAGATAAACCGAGCCCTGGTAACCAAAGGCCTCTGATTTTGGGACGGTAACATAGGCGGGCATTTGACGTTGCCAGGGGCCCATGGCACGAGAAACAACCGAACCAAAGGAAGGCCTTTGTGCGGCAATGCGAGCCAGCGTCGGACCGAAAAAGCCAGTTTGCATCCAATGCGCAGATGGCGCGTGAATGCCATTTTCGTGATGGACCGAACGAACTTGCGCAAGCAAATCCATCACCTTGGCCTGCATCGGAAAACGTTCCGAGACGATGACATCGGATTGTGTCGTTTGGATTGGCTGGTACATCCCTCGGTATTCGGGAGGGGAATCCGGCTTCATGTCATACGTGTCCTGCTGACTCATGCCACCGTGAGTCCAGAACACGATAAGTGACTTTCGATTAACAGGAGTACCTTCGTTTTTGGCTTCCGATTCCGATCGTAAAATGTCCGACAGGCCAAGGCCTACCAAGGGGGCCCCGACTTGGAGGAAATTTCGTCGTGTAAACCCATCGCAGTTTTTATATGCGCTTCCCGTCAGCGAGAGCATGAATAACTCCTCAAGGGTTTGGCGGTAGAATCTGGAGCACTGTTTGATTTTAGACCGAACGTTGATTTAGACCGAATAAAAACGCTAGTGATTAAACATGAACTCATTGGTTGCCAATAAAGCCCATATCAACGATCGATATCCTTCTATCGGATCAGCGTCTCTCAGGAATTGAATTGCTGTGTTGAGTTCACTCGATTGGGGGTTGCGGCCGAACGTTCGCAGGAACACGTCAGCGATTTTCTGGTTTGTTGCTAATTCTTGCGCGGCCAGTTTTGTTACGTAACCTTCCTTTGCGGAAAGTTTGCTTTGCAGCAACTCTGAATTGACTAATTCAAGTGCTTGTGAAAGAGCGGGAGAATCGACTCTCTCGCATTCGCATGCTGAATCTCGGGCTGGGCGGCCAAATACATCCAAAAAATGAACGGGTACGTTTTCGTCCGGTAACTCGATCGCCCTTGTCCCTGCAGGAAACTTGCCTGGACCACCGTTGAATTCAGTAGGTACCGCCAATACCTGGCTGATTGCGTCGAGCAGAACCTCGGCAGTAAGGCGTCGAGGGTAGAATCTCGCAAATGTTTGCCGGTCATGCTTGTTAAGGTCGTGCGGTGCTGACTCGAGCCGGTAGGCAAGCGAATTACAGATGACTCCAATGGTATGTTTGATGTCGTAGCCATGGTCCACGAAATCCTGGCTCAA
>CAZITS010000389.1:0-5708 GCA_964542185.1 uncultured Pirellulaceae bacterium | reverse complement strand
CACCTTGACGCAAAACACCATGAATCGACATCAAATCTCCCATACGACTCACCACGCCCCACTTTCGGCTGTGACACGGCGTGGTGCGCTTAGAATTTCTGTCGGTACCGCGCTCAGCGCGTTGCTAGTTCCGCCCAGCCGTTCTGCATGGAGTGGCGAAAACACCCCTGCTGCCACTGCGAATGACAAAGCCGTCATTCTTCTGTGGCTCAACGGTGGCCCCCATCAGCATGACAGTTTCGACCCGAAGGAATCGACCTGTGAACTGGCAACCAAATTCAGGCCGATTGCAACGACGGTTCCCGGAATGCAATTTGCCGAATGTCTCCCTGCGTTGGCCCAGCAGGCAAAACACCTCGCCGTGATCCGCTCGATGGTCGGCGAAGAAATCGAACACAACCTGGCGCAATACCATGTGCAAACGGGCTGGCGCAACACGGGCCCCATCCAAGCTCCCGCCATGGGCTCGATCGTCGCGCACGAACTCGGACCGTTGGCCATGCAGAGGGCCTCCGCGGATGGCGTTCCCAGCTATGTGTCGATCGCCCACGAAGGCTACTCCTGCGGCTATTTCGGCCCCGCTTTCCAGCCGGTCTATGTTGCGGACCCCAATCGGCCACCAGAGAATCTGGATTTGCCACCAGGGATTACCAGGGACGTATTTCGTGAACGACTGGAGTTTCTGAAGACACTCGAAAAAGACAGACAAACACGTTTCGCAAATCAATTCCGCGCTGGCCGCCAAGGCGCCGTAGCCTTCATGAATTCCAAGAACCGGGTCGCCTTTGACCTGGACAAGGAGGCCGGCGACGTTCGAGATGCCTACGGTCGGAACTCGATGGGTCAAGGTTGTCTGTTAGCGCGACGCCTGGTCGAGGCCGGGGTGCGGTTTGTCCAGATCAACCAGAGTGGCTACGACACGCACAGCAACCATTATCCCGCCCAGGAAAACCTGCTGCGTGACCTGGACAAGTCGATGTCGAAACTGATCGTGGACCTTGAACAACGCGGTTTACTGAAAGATACCGTGGTCATCGCAGCCGGCGAATTTGGGCGCACCCCGAAGATGAATCCGAACAAAGGCACAGATCACTGGTTTAACGGTTACAGCCTGGCCGTAGCCGGGGGCGGATTCCAGGGCGGTGCCATCTATGGCGCGACTCCCCCGGACGGCAATGGTGTCTCAGAAAACCCGGTTACCATCCCTGATTTCATGGCCACACTGATGCATGCCATTGGGATTAACCCTGAAAAAGAGTACCACGACAGCTTCAACCGCCCCATCAAGCTCGTCGATGATGGAAATATACTCACCGATCTGATGCTGTAATCGACAGCGGTTCCATTGAGTACCCGACCGGCGTCCCCCTACCGGTTCGCCGCCTTGCCGATATTCAACTTCGATACGTAGATATCGGTTTGCGTCGTGTAATCACCGCGGCCCAGGTTGGCTTCCCGGTAAGCGTGCCCGGAGTAATAGATTAGAAACACCCCCTCTTTCGTCTGCACGAATCCGCTATAGCCCATATCCGCATACGAAGCCAATGGCAAATCCGCCACGGACTGGAACCGCGCCGCGCTCTTGTTGTACTTCAGCAGCGAGGTGGCGAACTTATTGGTTTGTGGACTATCGGGCGGACCGTGTTTGGCAAGATAGGCATAGAAGCGTCCGGCCAGGTACAGCTCGTCTCCCAGGGCGATCATTTCCGGTCCGGCAATTCCCCCACCCAAAACATGTCCCCGCTGGCTGGTCCACTCGGTGTAGGGCGGAGAGGAACGCGAAAGAAAATCCTGCCGTGTAAAGGCCCATAATTCCCCATTTGGAAGAAACGCGATCGCGGTTTCGGTAACCGACCAGGGGGGATCCTTGAGGATTGTGCTGACTTTCTCCCACACAAGGCCATCTGTCGAACGCAGCAAATCGACGCGAGACAACTTGGGGTTACGTTCTTCTGCCGCCGTCACGTACTCGGCACGCCCTGCGTTGATGTAATCACTCGCCACATACATCACACCGTCGCGCACCTTTGGCTTCCAGAAGTTATGCCCTGGCTGATAGACACGCTGTGACTTGGACCAGTTCTCACCATCCCGCGTAACCACTGCCCGAGT
Source organism: uncultured Pirellulaceae bacterium (assembly GCA_964542185.1). Classification (GTDB taxonomy): domain Bacteria; phylum Planctomycetota; class Planctomycetia; order Pirellulales; family Pirellulaceae; genus UBA9264. The sequence continues at coordinate 3,596 of CAZITS010000389.1, read as the reverse complement.
TTCTGCGTAACTACGCGCGCCGGGTTTCTCTGGATCGACAGCGCGGTTCATGTAGACGTAGTAGAGCAGCAGCCGATCGGGCAGCGACAGCAGCTTGCAATCCACGGCGGACCCCTTCCCGGGCGCTCCGCTCGTCGTATAGACCAGCTCCCACTTCTTCAGGTCCGCAGATTTCAACACCACCACAGGACCATCCACTCCATTGTGGACCGTTCCCTTGTTAATCCTCACGTAGTAATGATCGCGCCACCAGGCAATGTCCGGTGTCGCATTCCACTGTCCATTTGCATAGACCTTCCGCGTCCAGGAAATCAGACCGTTGGGATCCGCATTCTCGAGCCCGGGAGCTTGCAGCCGCAGGTCCTCGCCATGTACGTCCTGATGCGAGTTTCCCGCGCCCCACGTGGCCGCCAATAGAAAACAAGCAACCGCAGTGCCGCGTTTAAAGTTGTACAGGATCATAAATTCGCTCGTTTCTCTGCAGGCATGCATCCGCTGCCGGCAGCTGCGATCCAGGCGTTGCAGAAATGGTGACCTCCAGATTGTAACCAATCACCGGGAACACCGGAGCGACGCCAATGCGATATCCTGGACATACCAGTGCAGATCTGTAGTACCAATTCCATTGCGGTCGGTCACTACGCACGAGTCTGACTCCATTTTGATCAGTTCTCCCACACAACCGGCAAGCAAACAGGACAGCGCCCCGTGCCGCTCGCGAACTAAACGAAGTGCGTTATGATGCGACTACGCGAACCGACTTTGCCACGTGGTCACGCGACGTCTCGTGGGTCATGGTGCAGGGAACGTGGCCGCCACATCGCCTCGTACTCGAAAGCAGCAATCCTTCGATGGAAACCAACTACGCAACATGGCTGAACGTGAACCGACTCTGTCATTGCCGCAGCGGCTTCCCCCGGATCGTCGCCCTGCTGGTTGGATCCAGCCTTGCCTTACCATGTCAGGTGTCTCTTGCCGCCCGGCGCTGTTCCCATTCCGCAACCACCCAGCGCACGTCAACCGGGCTGGCCGCGGCGACGCAACCACCACTCAGCGCGCAGATCGCCTCAGAGAACCGACCCCGAGTCATCGTTGTCCAACCCGTGATACTCTGCAACGACGATGGCAGTACTGCCGCAGCCCACGCCTTCCCCAAGCGGCTCATCGACCGTGTCTACACCAAAGCGAAGCTGGAGTTGCTTTACCTCGAACCTCTCCGCTGGCATCACGGTAAAGCCCGCCGCGGAGAAATCACCCAGCAACAGATTATTCTCGATGGCCGGCACCAAGGCATCATCTCTCCTGACAAACGGATCATCACGCTGATCTTCGCGTCGACCACCGACAAAAAGAAAGGACCTTCAGGACACGGTCAACAGGGTGGCTCAATCTGTTTCGTCAGACTCGGACCGTCAGACCGTCAGGCCGACCCTCTGCAGCAGGCTTTCGTTGTGGCCCACGCACTCGGCCACTGCCTCAATCTGCGAAATGTGGTTGATGACCCTGCGGTCCCCAACGCAGAAGCCAATTTGCAGGGACGGGGCGCCATCCGTGAACGGCTGGCCGTCACCGGCCTCCATGACACCCAACGCGATACGGTACTGCGCAGCCCACTGGTCATGAATCGACTGCGATTCTACGCATTGCCTGCAGCGCAGGAGCAAATCGTCGACGAAACATGGGAGCCCTACATCACCGGCGCCACTGATGACATGTTGCGTTTCTCGATCGGCCTTGGTGCAGACGATCCAGTTCCTCAACAACCGCAGACGCGGATGCGTTTCGCGCACCAACAGTACGCGAACAAAGTACTCGACTTTACCGCAGCCGAGAAGACGCTCCTCAGCGGGATGGTGCAACGCCTGCAGGCACTGATCGGATCGAGGTGGCCTGGCGTGTCACGTTTACCCTGGCATTTCGTCAAAGTCGATGGCACATTCTGTAAGGGCATGGCACACACACGTGGACTATCCATTTTCCTCTCGGGGAGGTACCTGAAAAAAATGTCCACCGACGTGAACTTTGGATTGAAGCTCCTATTACACGAAAAATTACATGTGATCCAACGGCTGAATCGGCAGTCTTTCGAGACACTCTATCAGGCATATGGTTTTGCCCCGGTGACGCTCCTCAAAGGTGAATTGAAACGGCTCAATGCAGCCCAGAATCCCGATGCATTGAACGCCGCCTGGGCAATTCAATCTGGAGATGCGTTGACCCTCCTGATCACCATCCTGGCCCGCGATACGGAGGGCATCATTCAATTTCGGGAAGAATACCGAACACTGCACAAGCGGCCTGATGGCAACTACACCATTGGCGCAGTCAGAGAAAAGGACGCACGGTTCCAGCAATGGCATGCGAGCTTCCCTTTTCGTGTCGGTCATGACCATCCCAACGAAGTCAGCGCGTACTTGAGTGGCCTGCTACTTGAATCAGATCATCTGAAAGCCCTGAATCGCGACTTCACCGCAGCACAAACAGACCGGCTGGTACAAACACGAGGCGCCTTTGGGAAAATTTTCCGACTCATTGGCGACGAACACAGTAACGCCACGACGCCCGCAGCGCGCTCAGTAGACCGTCAACGCGAACTCTCCCTGGCACCCTGAAAACCAGATAGTTCGGCAACGTGCCCGGCCATGTCGATGTGACGCTGCACGGTGAAAACACAGCCCCACTCAGGTGCTTCCCCAAAGGAACCAGGGGACTGCGACGCGCAATCCGTCCCTATTTGCCGCCAAAGGCAAACGAATAAATCACCGCGCGTTTGAAATGAAATCGCAGCCGTACGGCACTGCCTTGCGTCAAGCTCGAATCAACGCTCTTTTTCCAGACGACCTCTTCTCGGGTCACATTGCCGCTGATCGGCTTGCTGGTCGCCAGCACGGATCCATCCTGCCCCAGCAAGGTCACGTGCACGCTGCCACCCTGGGCATCGGCGGTCACCATCAGCGGGCGAGCACCGTATCGAATGGCAACCGTTTCCAGTGTGGCCTCCCGATCGGCTGCTGTCGTCGCGTACCCTGCCCAGCCATCACTGCGCAACGTCGCCAGGCAGAGATTGCCTTCCTGCCATGAATGGATTCCCGGAGCACCCGAATAGTAAATGCGGATCCCCTCTGGGGTCACAATCGGACTGGCAGCTGCATAAAGGCATCCCCACTCAAAGCTGTCCTGGGTTTCAGAAAGCGACAGCAAGGGCTGCCCTTCCGCAATACGGCTCCACTCCACCGTGTCTGGACTCCAGGCTAACTCAACATGTACACGCTCGTCAGTGGCAATTCGAAAGATCGACACCAGCCCCAGGTAGACACCTCCATAAGGAAAAGTCGGCATCGAGTACGTCTGCTTCGTAAGGGGACCGCGAAGAACTTCAACCGGCTTCTTCCAGGTAATAAAGTCTTCGCTTTCTGTCCGCATAACGACACGATTACTTCCTGGGTACTCACGGGTGATGGCAACGTACCGCTGCAACGGCTCTGCCCAGAACGCGTTGTTGTGGCAGTCACCGCGGGCGTCAAACACATGCACACGCTTACTCCAACAAATCCCGTCAGCAGAAAAGCAGGCATCGACCTTCCCATGAGGCATTC
>CAZITS010000388.1:0-5727 GCA_964542185.1 uncultured Pirellulaceae bacterium | reverse complement strand
CGCGGAATCGAGTTCAGTTCAACGACTACCACAAATACACAGTGGATGAACATTCGATTCGCGCTGTCGAATGTGCCACTGAATTCGCGTCGGATCCACATCCACTGGGTGATGCCTACCGAGGGCTTAAAGAAAAGCGTACGCTCCATCTGGCGTTGTTGCTGCATGACCTGGGCAAAGGCTACCCTGATGATCACAGCGTGGTCGGTGCCCGCCTTGCCCGGGAAACTGGAGAGCATCTGGGCCTCCAGGAGAAAGAGACGGAAACGCTGGAGTTTCTCGTGTTGGCCCATTTGCGCATGTCACACCTGGCACAACAGAAAGATCTGAACGAGCAAAAAGTGATTGTTGATTTTGCTGTTGAGGTGGGATCGGTAGAACGATTGCAGATGTTGTTCGTCTTGACGTGCGCCGATTTGGCCGCCGTGGGGCCCGGTGTTCTGAATAATTGGAAACGCGATCTGATCACAGAACTTTATCTGCGCACTCGTGCGCATTTGGCTGGTGGCCCGGACTCACCGCAATTTGCGCAGCGGCTGGAATCTCGCCGCGAGGAATTGCGAGGAATGCTTTCTAAACCGGAGGAAACTCCGTGGTGGGATGATCAGGTTAACGGATTGCCAGCGGGATATTTGTTGAGCTCGCAGCCTCAGAAAATGGTCGACGAGCTGATTGCGCTCGAGGGATTGTCTTCTGCGGAGGTTGCGACCTGGTCCAGTTATGATCCGCAGACAGAAACAGTGCAGTTTACCGTAGGTGCCCATGAGGGAATTGTGCCCGGTATTTTCCACCGACTGACGGGTGTTTTGACGAGCTGCGGTGTGCGGATCTTGCGGGCGGAAATCCACACACTTGCGGAACATCGGGTGTTGGATCGTTTTGATGTTCAGGAACAGGAGTACCAGTTAGAGCCACCCGCCGAGCGGCTTCAAGAGATTGAGGAGAAATTGCAGCGGGCCCTCACGCAGCCCACAGACCAGCCACCCGTATTTCGGCGAGTCTGGCAGGATCGAAAGTCTCTGAACCAGGCAATTGCGCATCTGCCGACACAGGTACGGTTCGACAACAGTACGTCGGATTATCACACCCTTGTTACGGTATTTGCTTATGACCGTAATGGCCTGTTGTATGCGATTTCGCGTGCGTTGTATGAAGCTGAAGTGACAGTTTCGGTTGCCAAGATCGGCACGTATCTGGATCAGGTTGTCGACGTTTTCCAGGTGACCGATCGAGCGGGGAAAAAAATTACCGGTACAGAACAATTGCAGAAGATCCAGGCATCGCTGTTTGCAGCGATTGCGGCGGTGGAGGAGCAGGCATTATCCGAGTAAGCCAGCGCGGTGTGCGGCGCCTCGTAAGAAGGCATTGGACGCTTAAGCGACCAGGAGCCGAGTGCTGCCAGGTGTTGCGTTTGGGAAGAGAAGTGGTTCGTCACTTTCGTCATCAAAGAGCTGGGGGAGCGGTGTTTCCAACGTCTTGAGTGGCCGTCGCCCTGCTGCGGCGCGCAAATGAATGAATAATTCACAGATTGCTACCGAGTTTGAACGATTGGCAGACCTGCTGGAATTTCAGGGCGCGAACCCTTTTCGTATTCGCGCATACCGCGGTGGGGCTCGCGTCATTCGGGATTCCGCGGAAGACATCGCCGTATTGGCAACACAAGATCCAGGGCGTTTGCGTCAGCTCGACGGTATCGGCAAAGCCGTTGCGGAAAAGTGCGTGGATCTCGTGACCACAGGAGAGATTCCGCAACTTGCCGAGTTATTACAAGAGATCCCCGCCAGCGTCCTGGAAATCCTTCGTGTTCCAGGGTTGGGGGCCAAGCGGGCCGCGATGATCTATCAACACCTTGGGGTGGACACGCTTGACGCGTTGCGACTGGCTTGTGAATCGGGGCAAGTGCGCGGCCTCAAAGGTTTCGGTCCGAAGATGGAGCAGACAATTCTGGATGGATTGGCGTTGGCTGCCGCGGCCGGACAACGCATTTACTGGGCGCAGGCCGATGAACTTGCTGAAACGATTCGTGAACATCTCAGCAGCTGTCCGAGCGTTACCTCGCTGGAGTTGGCGGGTAGTTACCGTCGTGGCAAGGAGACTGTCGGCGACCTGGATATCCTGGTCGTATCTGAGTCTGCGGATGAAGTGATGGATCGACTTGCCGTGCTGACCGGCTGTGCGTCAGTCTTGTTGCGTGGCGAGACCAAGATGTCGATTCGTCTGGACAGTGGATTTCAAGTTGATTTGCGCGTTGTTCCGGCGCAGTCGTTTGGCGCAGCCTTGCAGTATTTTACCGGTTCCAAGGAGCACAATGTGGCGGTGCGCGAGCGCGCTCGCCAGCGCGGGTTGAAAGTGAATGAGTGGGGTGTTTTTCAGGTCGTCGATGGCCAGGAAGATTACCTGGCCGGCGCTACTGAAGAAGAGGTCTATAAAGCTCTGGGGCTTCCCTGTATCACGCCTGAATTGCGGGAGTCGCGGGAGGAATTCAAGTGGGCTGAAGCAGGTGCGCTGCCAGAGCTAGTGGAATTGTGTGACATTCGTGGTGATTTGCACATGCATACCACGGCGACTGATGGTAAAGCGAGCCTCGAGGAGATGGTAAACGCCGCCCGGGTGCGAGGGCTGGAGTACATCGCAATTACTGATCATTCAAAACGAGTCACGATGGCGAATGGATTGGATGCGGTTCGATTACGCGAGCAATGGAGTGAAATCGATCGTATCAATCGTGAATTGCAGGGTGAGTTTACTGTTCTCAAAGGGCTCGAATGTGACATTCTTGAGAAGGGTGGTCTGGACCTTCCGGATGATGTCTTGGCGGAAGGCGACTGGGTACTGGCCTCAATTCACTATGGCCAAAACCAATCACGTGCACAGATTACAGAGCGGTTACTGGAGGCCGTGGAAAATCCTTGTATCGCAGCGATCGCTCATCCTACAGGGAGGCTGTTGAACCGCCGTGCACCGTATGAGCTGGATGTTGAAGCACTATTTCAGGCGGTGCGCGCTTACGGGAAAATTCTGGAACTGAATGCGAATCCCGCTCGCCTGGATCTCAACGATGTCTATTGCGCGGCAGCGCGCGAGCAGCAAATCCCGATTGTGATTAATTCCGATGCGCACAGTGTCGCTGGCTTGGACGTGATGCGGTATGGGGTAGTTCAAGCCCGCCGCGGTGGTCTGACGAGAAACGATGTCGCGAATGCCCGTGGCTGGACGGAACTTCAGGAGATCGCATCACCCGCCAGAGACGGCTAGGGCCGCGCGTCATCGCGACTGGGGACGCGAGACGGCGAATCCGACTCGGTCTGCAGGGCAGGCGTGACTGGTGCCGCTGGAAATGTCAGGGTAAATCGACTGCCTTTTCCGGGATCGCTCGTGACCTCCGCGGTGCCATTATATTCCTGCAGGATTTTGCGCGTGACCGCCAATCCAAGTCCGGTTCCGCGGGCACCCTTCTTCGACTCGAACAGGTTGAAGATGTTTTCCTGCTCGGAGTGTGGAATCCCCGGTCCGTTGTCTGTAATCACCACGGCTGCCATTCCTGTGCCAGTGTCGTAACTCGTTTCCAATAGCACAGATCCCTCTGGTCTTTGTTCACAGGCATCAATCCCATTGGTGACCACGTTAAGGATAGCGCGGTGTAGTGATTCCGGGTCAAACAGCAGTGTCGGCAGTGTGTCTTCGAGCTGGCATTGGATGCAGACGTTGGATTCGTCTGCACGGGCCTGCATCAACTCGACGATGTCTGCGACCAGGGTATTGAGATTGGCGGGAACCAGTTCGGGTTCACGATCTTTGCTGTAAGACAGCATGTCCATTACCAGATTTGAGATCTTCTCCTGATTTTTCTCAACGATGTTCCATCCCTTGCGCACGATCTCCGCGTCATCATCCTGAAGACCTTCGTCGATCAGAAAACTGCCGCCACGGATACCCTGCAAGATGTTCTTGATATGGTGCGACAGTGTGGCAATGGTCTGCCCCACGGCAGCCAGGCGCTCGGCTTGTACAAGCGCGGAGTAGTAGGACGTGTCTTCAATTGCTAACGCTGCCTGGTGCCCAATGGCAACCATCAGTTTGAGGTGGTCTTCCGAAAAACGGTGGCCGATATCTTTTTGCAGTACCTGGCCCGGTGGTGTGTAAGTGTCAATGTAGATTGCACCAACCACTCCGTAGCGGCCTTGCATGGGGACACAGATGGCCTCGCGCACCCCAAGTCGCACAATGCTTCCGGTCGCGTTCCAGCGGTCGTCTTGTCGGGCATCGCTGCTCCAGACTCCCTCGGTGTGTTCGGTGACGTAGTCCAGGATGGTGCTACTGATTTCGATGGTCGCTTCGACTTGGGTTCCTTTACGATTGTGGCGGACTTTGGGGACCAGTTCGCCTGTTGGGTGATCCACCAGCAAGACCAGTCCTCGGTCTGCTTCGACCCACTCGAAGATCAGTTCCATGATGCGTTGCAGCAACTGGTCGATGTCCAGGGTATGGCTGACTTCCAGCGCGGTGCGGTATATGACTTGCAGGTTGCTGCGGGCCCGCGTGAGCCAAGGGTTGGTGGATTGTTCGGTATCGAAAAGTTGACTGATATCGTCAGGAGCAGCCGTGTGAAGAATACGAGATTCCGCGGCGTGCGCAGACGCGGACACGATGTCGACACTGCCGTCTATTTCGCCTCTCGAGGCTTCCTCGAGGTGCGTATACAGCATCAACGTTCGTCCAATCTGAACTCGATCACCACTGCGCAATAGCTGCTGCTCGATCGGCTCGGCATTGATGAATGTGCCATTGGAGCTCGTGCAGTCAACGAGTTGGTAGCCTCGCTCTACTCGTCGCAATTCCGCGTGCTGGCGTGAGACCTCATCGTCATGCAGCTGAATCGTGTTTTCTGCGTCGCGGCCGACAGTAATTTGATCGTGACACAACTCAAAGCGTTGGCCCTGATCAAATCCTTGGATGACAAACAGTGTTTGCATTCCCGCGTCCCCTGCCAGACGGAATCACAGTATTGACTCGAGCGTTTTGTCGGGAGAAGGTCGGTGTAGAGATTCTGATAATGAGTCGCGAATTCGACTTCAACTTCTTGGCGGGATGTCAGCAGAGCGCATCGTAGTCTACGTGGCGGCCGTTGTGGCAGGTCGACACGTTAACGCTGGAAGTCTGCTAGACGCTCGTTGCAAACAGGTCGACAGAGCATGCAATCCGGTTGTAGATTGGTTAGCGTTGTGCGGCGGAATGCGACTCTCCCGTGTTCCCCCTTGCCGATTTGGCGCACAACGACTCGATTGTACGAACCAACGGTGCGAAGTGGTAGGGCTTGCGATAAACCCGCTCTACGGGCAGCGTCGATTGATTCCAGCGTACCTGCCCCAGCACGATTAAATTTCCGGTTTCTGCTTGTTGTAACGCGTGGCAGATCGTCTGGCTGTCGGCGGTCTCCGCATCGGTATCGACAATGGTAACACGTGGGCGACCGCGTTCGAGAAAATCGGTGATGCTGTCTAGGCGATCTGTGGCGAAAATCCGTATGCCACGCCTGGCGAGCGCGGTCACCAGGACACCACGCGTTTCACTGCAGCCATGAATCAGTAACACGTCAGTGGATTGCTCGGTGGGAGTACTAATCACTCACACAGCTCCTTGGAGATGGATTCTACGCCCACTGGCACGTGCCGCGTGGCAGGAACGATGCGTGGCTGCACACGGAAGGCAGGTGGGAGGGAAGGCAGG
>CAZITS010000387.1:0-5731 GCA_964542185.1 uncultured Pirellulaceae bacterium | reverse complement strand
CGCTAAGCGGCCGCTGCACCGCTGCGCATCAACAGCAGGGCAACGATCAACAGTCCGATTCCCAGCAGCAATCCGCCACCCAGCGGCTCGTTGAAGAAGAGCGCGCCCGTCACTGCCGCCATCGCTGTCTGACTGCCATTGATCGCATTGGCCTGGACCACGGGAATCAATCGCAGCCCCGAGGCAATCGCATAAAAGGCGATGGCGTTAAAGACTCCGGCGACGAACATGGCCAGTGCGCTCTCCCGATCCATGTTCCCCATCTGTTGCCAGCCGATCGTGGCGGCGCTGGTCAGGCCCAGGACCACCACACCGGTCGAACCGATCACCAGCAGGGTGGCAGCGACGCTCACGTTCCGGGTCACAAAGCGGCGAATCACCACGTTGATGCCAGCGTAAGAAATGCCCGCCAGGCAAGCGGCCGCCACACCAAGCGCGATCCGCAGTAGACTCAATTCTCCGAACGTAGTCGGCAGCGTGCCCGATCCGGAGCTGATCAGGCCAATGGCCACCATCAACAGGATGACCGCCAGCCAGCTCCGTAGCGACATCGACTCGGCCAGCACGAGCCATCCCAGCAGGGCGCCACCGGCGATCATGGCGCCGTACATCAGTGGAACGGTCATGGCCAGGCCGATCACACCCAGAGCCCATTGCAGCGCGCAGTTACCACCAAACTGAACCCCCACGGCGGCGACGAGCAGGACGACCAGCACCCGGCCGCGTGGCCACACAGGATTCCCTTGCAGAGCCCGCCAGCTGCAGAGCATCCAGGAAACGGCCGTCACCGGAACCGCGCGCACGCAGGAAACCCAGATCGGATTGTGCGTCTCCGCCACCCAGCGCATGCAAACCAGGGAAACGGTGTAAGAAAGCGCTGCCAAGAGAACCAGGCCCACGCCCTGCAAGGAAGAAGAAACTCCGATCCGATCGGTATCAGCTGCCATCGCGGGACCGATTCGGAGAGGGCGTTCGGACCGAGTCCGCCTGCTGATACAACACATACTTACGGAGAAAGGCGTCCACCTGGTGGAAAAAATGCTCGATGGTGGAGGCCTGACGCCAGCCGTGCCCTTCCTCCGGGTAAACATGGTAAACGTGCGGAATCCCGTTTTTCTCCAACGTCTCGACGATGCGGTCGGACTGATTGCGCGGCACAACCCGATCGAGTTCACCCTGAAAGACAGCCAGCGGTCGCTCAATCCGGTCCGCCCCAAACACCGGAGACCGCGCCCGGTAGACGGCCGCCGCACTGGGTAGCGGTCCGAGCAATGAATCGGTGTAGCGGCTCTCAAATTTGTGGGTTTCGGCGGCCAGTCCGAACTGGTCCGCCACACCGTATAAATCGATCCCCGCCGTAAATGCCTGCGGATGCTCAACCAGGGTTTGCAAGACGGTGAAACCGCCTGCGCTGCCACCCATAATCACGGTACGCTCCGCATCCACGCGTTCGGTATCAATCAACCACTGCCTGCCGCTGAGCGCGTCTTCCACATCACAAATACCCCAGTTGCCCCGCAGCCGCAGCATGTAATCACGTCCGTAGCCAGTGCTTCCTCGATAGTTCACAAACAAGACGGCATAGCCACGCGTCGCCAGAAACTGTCCTTCGCCGCGCCAACCGGCGCGAACTTGCGACGTCGGCCCGCCATGGACCATCACTACAAGTGGAGGTTTGCCTTCCGCCAATTCAGAATGACCAGCGGGCCACATCAAGAGTCCCTCGGCTGTCTCTCCACCCGCCGTCGGCCAGCAAACCGGTTGACAATCTGCCAAGGCATCCGGGCCAACCGTTTCCGACAAAGCGCGCGCCACCACGTGCGTCGTCGACGTCCCCACCTGGTGACGGACAATCCGCGGCGGAATCCGTGGGCCACTTCCCAGCAGCGCCAGGCTGTTTCCCTGCGGCGCCACCGCTAGCTGACTAATCTCGGTATAGAGCGCTAGCGGCTCGACCTGGCGGGAACCGCCGCTCGCAATCTCAATCTGCTCAAGCGACTGGTAACCCCTGCGACTGCCAACGGCAAACAGCGATTGTCCGTCTTCAGCGACCGCATAGGAACGCATGTCCTGGGACCAGGCTGGCAGGGCAAATTCCGTCTTCGCCGCCGACAGCCAGCGACAGGCACCGGAGTCCAGCTCCTGGACCGCCAACCGTCCCCACTGCGATTCATCCGAAACGTACACCAGGCGACCATCGGCCAGGAACTCGGGTTGGAAGATGGCCACATCGGCACCTCCCGCAGCGATCTGCGGCGCTGCCAGCTGGGGTAAGCCGGCCGACGCAGAAATCACCTCAGACCATTCCAGTACCGTCCCATCCCAAGGCATATTTGGATGGTCCCAGGCCACCCATGCCAATCGCGTCCCGTCCGCGTTCCAGCGCGGCTGCATGTAAAAATCGTGGCCGCTGGCGACCCGCTGTGGCCAATGTACGCCAGCCGTATCGACCAGGGCGATGCAATCTTGCTGGCCATCACTATGGACGTAGGCCACATAACGGCCGTCAGGAGAAACCACCGGAGCGGCGATCTTGCCAAATTGCGGTGTCACCGCACGGGCCATTCCCCCCTGGATCGCCTGGCGAAACAGTTGTCCGGTGGGACATCCCACAAAAAAAATCTGACCACGATGAACGGTAAAGTCACCACCCCCATAGCCGACCTCGGCGCGCACGTTGTGTTCTGAGGTCAAGTCATTCGGTGCCTCATCGACAGCCCTCTGGGCCACCAGCACACCGCGTCCGGATCGCTCTTCCAGCCAGACCAGGGTCCGACCATCGCTATCCCAGCAAACTCCCTTCAGGTGGCGACCCTGAGCCAGCAAGCGAGGTGTCACGGCGCTATCCCAGAGACCGTAAGCGCGGGGTTGGTCTGTCACACCATTCTCACCAACGGGACTCGGAAACAGCGTGCAACCATTTATCCAGCACCATCCCTGTCTGGCACAGTGCGCTACCTCAAAAAACAGGTGACGCAACACACGAGGGCCGCTGCGGCGCCAAACCGGCACGCGTCTGCCAACGGGCCGTAACCCCGCGGCCGAGCCAGGCCTACTCCAGTTGTTAGAGCAGTTCCGGAGGAACCTTGCCGCCCGGCAACAGATGAATCGGCCGGCCCGTCAGGTCGGGAATCGTATCGTCGCCACGAAGACCAACGGCGTGATACATCAGTGCATTCAAATCGAGCGGATGGATCGGCCGTTCGATAGGATGCTCCGCCTTGGAATTGGTAGCACCGACGACCTGCCCGTGACGATAGCCACCACCAGCAATCAGGATACTCTGTGCCTGCGGCCAGTGATCGCGACCGTTGTCCTTGTTGATCTTGGGGGTTCGACCAAATTCACCCGCCGTCACCACGAGGGTGTCATCAAGCATGCCGCGTTCGTCCAGATCCTGCAGCAAGACACCGACCGCGCGGTCGTGTCGCGGCATCTTGTCGTCCAGGGCTCCCTTGATGTTACCGTGATCGTCCCAGTAACCGGTATTGAGCGTCACAAAACGAACGCCTGCTTCAATAAATCGGCGGGCAAGTAGCGCCTGTTCACCCCAACCAGGTCCATACCGCTCACGCAACTTGGGATCCTCATCGCTGACGTCAAACGCCTTGCGAGCACGCCCTGAAAAGATAATTTCCTGGGCTTGCTGATTGATATTGTCCAGATTGTTGAACGTGCCCGCGCGATCGACGTCGCGGCGGATCTTGTCAAACTGATTCGACAACGAAACGCGGTCGATCAAGCGATCCTGAGTCAGGCCGTCCACCAGCTTGAAGCTGCGATCGCTACCTGTCGGCAAACGGCCGGCTTCATTTCCATAGCTGAACTCGCCTATGCGGAACGGATTGTGCGCCACACCCAGGTAGGCGCCGCCGTGAAAACCAAAGCCGCCATCATTCATATTGATACCGCTGGGCACTCCAGAGCGACGGGGACCCAGCAGATAGGAAGAAACCGCTTGCATGGAAGGATTGCGCGGGACCCGATCCGACCCGGTCGCGCCTAAATAACCGGTCAACATCCAGTGGGCAGCCGCCCAGTGATCGCCGTTGCCATGCGTAAAGCCACGGAAAATCGAACATTTGTGCATGATCTTGGCATGCTCGGGCATCTTTTCTGAGATCGGTAACCCGGGCAAGCTGGAATCAATCGACTGGTAAGGCCCGCGAATCTCGGCTGGCTGATCCGGCTTCATATCAAACGTATCGAGCTGTGAGGGACCTCCGTGCTGCCAGATCAGAATGATCGAACGTGGTGAACGCTTGGGATAGGTTGTCGAAGCGGCGCGCAACGCGTCGGACAAGGTGAGTCCGAACGTACTGAGCCCACCGATTTCCAGAAAACGACGACGATTGAGTCCATCGCAAAACCGACCCGTTGATTTTCCCAGTATCCTGAGCATTCTGTTCTCCTCTGCAAGCGAAGCAACAACCGTTGGCCACCAGACGTTGGGCACTTCGTAACGTATATCGCCCGGTGCTGTTATTTTTTTCCTGATTCTGACCGGTTCCGAAGGCTATCGGACCAGCGCTATCGGCCGAGAATCCACCGCAGCCGCCAGCAAAGTCAGCCGATAATCACTTCTATTATATAAAGATCGGCAAACCGGTTGCAATTGCACCTGCCCCTCTCGGGGGGAGAGCTTGCCAAATTTGAGGGGATCCAGCCCCCCCTCCCTCCCAACTAGTCCTGCAGAGGGGAATTAACCCACCACCCGCTGCCGCCACCACTGCCCCTGTCACAGTGCGGCTAACTGGCGCCCACGCTGCGATCTTCTGCCAGGTAGAGCAGACAGCCACAGCTAGGACAAAACACGAGCTGATCCAGCAGCAACTTGTTGACCGTTTGGGGATTGAGGGTTTGATAGCAGGCGCCGCATGTCTCTCCGTCCATCGGTGCCAGTGCATCTTCCCCGCGTGCCTCGCTGATACGATCGAATTCCGACCGGAAATCTTCAGGAAGCTGCGATTTGTTTTCGTTCAATTCGCCGGTCAGCCGCGCCAAATCAGCCTCCAGCAGCGGCGTCGCTTCACGAACCGTCTGTTGGACACGCTGCTCCTCTTGTTCACCCTGGGCTAATTCGGAGTTGGCCGCATTCACCTGGGCATCCAACTCATCGATTTTCTCAAGGGCTTCCAGGATCTCGTCACCGAGAACGCTATTGGCCTGGTTGTCCGCGGCGATTTGCTCCTGAATAGCCTGATATTCTTTATTCGTCGCGGCTTTGTTCAGATTGGTCTGGTGCTTTTCAATCCGCGCTTCGCGTTCCTGCAAATGCAGTTGTTTTTCATCGGCCGCGACCTTGCCCCGTACGAGCGCCTCACGCGCCGTTTCACAACAACCTTTGAGTCGCTGCACATTCGCCGCGGCTGCGTTGAGTTGGATCGGGCCACGATCCATTCTGCTACGTAGATCTGTCAGCTGAATGTGAATCCGATGCAATACTCGGAGTGCTTCAATATTGGCCGCCATGGTCCAGGTCCCTTCAAGTAGTGCAAGATTCACGCCGCCCAGTAATCATCAGGCACGCTCCGCCATCGCGGGCGGCGCGCGCACAAAAAAACCGCTGCCCCGTAGGGACAGCGGTTACCCGATTTGAATCAAGTGCCCGGCAACCAAATTTGGCAGCCGGCCCATTGACTTTGTCAGCCCGCGACACCTTTGAAAAAGCCGGCCAATTGTTGGCTACGGACCGGATGCTGAAGTTTCCGCACCGCTTTCGCTTCAATCT
>CAZITS010000386.1:0-5742 GCA_964542185.1 uncultured Pirellulaceae bacterium | reverse complement strand
AATCCCGCCCCGCATGCCGGTAGGTAAGTCGCTCGTGGTCAATTCCCAGTTGGTAAAGCAAGGTCGCCTGGAAGTCATGCGCGGTAACCACATTCTCCGCCACATCATCTCCGAATTCATCACTCGCACCATACGTCATCCCGCCCCTGATTCCGCCACCTGCAATCCAAGAACTATAGCATCGCGCATGGTGACCGCGGCCGTCTGTCCCCGGTGCGGGTACAAAGGGGCCACGACCAAATTCGCTGGTCAACACCACCAGCGTCTCGTCCAGCATGCCACGACGTTTCAAGTCCGACAGCAGGGCGGCAATCGGTCGGTCGACATTCCTGGCCAATGCCGGGTATTTACTTAGATTGGCGTGCGCATCCCAGTTCTTGTCAATACTTGTATCTCCGTCAATGAGTTCAATAAACCGGACTCCCCGTTCAGCGAGCCGGCGCGCCACCAGACATTGCCACGCAAACGATGACGTATCTCCATCCTGTAAGCCATACAGTGCCCTGGTGCTTTGAGTCTCATCATCCAGCCGAAAGGCCTCAGGTGCCGCCATCTGCATGGCGGCCGCAGTCTCGAATGACTTCATCCGCGCCGCCAGGTTGGCATCCGCCTCTCTTCCCTGGCGGTATTGCCGGTTAAAGTACTCGAGCAGATTCAGTTCTGTCTTCTGCTGCCCGCGTGTAGCATGCCGTCGTTGAATGTTCGGAATCGGGTTGCTGCCGGGCACAATTTGAGTGCCTTGGTGTAATACTGGCAGGAAATCCGCTCCCCAATTCTGTCCGCCGCCGTACGGAATACCGGCCGAGACCACCATGAACGACGGTAGGTTTTGATTTTCCGTACCCAGACCGTAACTCACCCAGGACCCCATACTGGGTCGATTGAATGTCGCCGACCCGGTGTGGATGCCAATGGTAGCTCCGAAATGGTCTCCGTTGATATTTTTCATCGAACGAATGACGCACAGGTCGTCGGCCATCCGCGCCATTTCGGGAAACAGATCGCTGATCCGGATTCCGCTTTGGCCTGCGGCCCGATGCCGCCACATTGACGCTTTACAATAACGGTTACCCCGATCACGAGGCTGGTCGTGGTATTTACGTAACAGCGGTTTGTCATCGAATGTATCGATATGTGACAGGCCGCCTGTCAAAAACAAAAAAATGACACGCCGAGCCCGGGCTGGAAAATGAGGGCGTTTGGCGGCCAGCGGGTCTCGTTGGACCGCGCCCGGCGCATCCGCGGCAGTGAGCTCCGACAAAACGCCGGGCAACAACAAACCGCCGGCGGCCAGCGACCGAATCATACGCCGCCGTTGGCTGAGGGGGTTTGACATTTCGCCTGCTCTCGAGGTTGTGGTCAATCAATGAAAAGAAACTCGTTACTGGCTAGCATACTTCGCACATAACCACACCACGCCTGATGCAACACGTGCTCAGACGGAATCCTAGCCTCGCTTAATCGGAGTTGCGACATTTGCAAATACTCTTCGCCGCGTTGAACCTCAGCTAGTGACGGGTGGCGTCCCAGAATTGTCCGGTAAAGCCAACCGATACGGTCGTCCATGACAGACGCAGCGGCCATCATTCGCGTGGCTATCGCCGCGGCCTCGTCGTGCACAAATTCTGAATTCATCAAATACAGCGTCTGTAACGTCGTGGTTGTCGCCTTGCGCTCCGCCAATTGAATATTTCCATCAGGGCCGTCAAAGAGATCCAAATACGGATTCTTGTTGATCCTCTGTTGCATCATGTAGATCGAGCGTTTGTTGGTTGGGAAGTTTCCCACGAACGGCTCGTGCTGACGATAAAAATAGGTCAGATGGTGGTCAAACGGGTGCCGCCCGCCTGGCTCGGTGTCGAGGTTACCGCTGAAGGCCAGCACGGAATCGCGAAACTGCTCCGCGTCCAGCCGCCTTCGATTAAACCGCCACAGGTATTTATTGGCCGGGTCGGCACGTCGATTCCTGGGGAGCCCCCTGCTATCGCGACGATACGCCTTCGACGTCATGATCAGTCGATGCATCTGTTTCACCGACCAATTCTGGTCGATGAAATACTGCGCCAGCCAGTCGAGAAGCCCCGGGTGCGTAGGTCGATCCCCGCGAATGCCAAAATCACTCGTCGAGGTAACGATGCCCTTGCCAAAATGGTAATGCCAGATCCGATTGACCATGACCCGAGATGTCAACGGGTTCCCTGGATCCGCAATCCAGTCCGCCAACTGTCGGCGCCCACTCTGCCGTACTCCTGGCGCCAAGGTAGCACCACCCAGAATCTGCAAAAACCTCCGACGTACGAGCGGCCCCCGTGCTCGCTTCGCCGGGCTACCACCCTTCTGAATCGCCGCATCATGAGGATTCGGGCCATCGACAACCGCATAGGCGCGCTCCAAATCAGGAAACGCCTCGGCGTAGGGGCGGCGTTTTTCCCGAACTGCAAGGACGTGCTGCCAGGCCTGCTCGCGTGAGCGATTCGGATCCTCAACTTTCTCTCGTTGAAAATCCCGATACAGCTCAAGTGCCGCCCGTTCTTTCTGATCCCACTCTCGCAGCACTTTCCTGTGCTCGCTCAACAGCGCCTCCGCACCCTCTTTGCCAACTCGGTACACAAAGTCTTTCCGCCAAGGCTGGTGCTCCTCTCCCGGATGAGGATAGACCGAACTCTCAAAAATACCGTAAAGCGCGTAGTAATCGGCCGTAGAAATGGGATCAAACTTATGGTCGTGACACCGCGCGCAACCCACGGTCAAGCCCATAAACGTGCGTCCCAGGTTGTTAATCGTGTCTTCGATGGTGATATGGCGCAGGTGAAGCGGGCTGACGCCAATGCGTCGCGAGATCGCAAGATATCCAGTGGCGATCATCTGTCTCCAACGTTCCGCCTCTCCCTCAGACGCCAACAGATCACCGGCGATCTGCTCGCGAATAAACTGGTCATACGGCATATCACGCTGGAATGCATTGATCACATAATTGCGGTATTTGTAAGCCTCCGGGATGGGAAAATCCGCTGCGTCGCCGGCCGTATCCGCGTAACGCACCAGGTCCAGCCAGTGCCGGCCCCACCGTTCGCCATACGCCGGCGATGCCAGCAACATGTCCAGCCACCGTCGCCATGCCAGGTCAGGGTCACGCTTATATGCCCGTACGAATACGTCCACCTTCTCGACATCAGGAGGCAGGCCAACCAGATCGTAACTGGAACGCCACGCCAGTTGGACCGGATTGGCAAGCTGACTCGCTTCCAAACCGTGTTCCGTGAGCCGCGCATCGATAAGCTGATCAATCGGATGTTCCCCAGACACCGCCGACACCTGAGGCACCTGCAGCCCTTGAAACGACCAGAACCTTCGCTGCGTATCACTGATGTTGTATTTTTTCTGTTTGTCCAATGGAGGCCCATACACCGCGCCGTCCGCCACCCATTTGACAATCGCCGCGATCTCTTCATCTGTCAACGGTTTGTCCGGAGGCATCTGCAAGTCGCCGCGGCGACGGATCGCTCGGACGAGTAGACTCGCATCAGGATCTCGGGGCACGATGACAGGGCCAGATTTGCCTCCCTTAAGTGCCAGATGATGGATATCCAGCCGCAACCCACCTTTCCGCGATGTATCGTTGTGGCATGAATAGCAGCGGTCACGCAGTATCGGTTCGACCTGACGCTGGAAATACTCCCTTCGTGATTCCGGCCAGACCGCGCCCTCCGAGATCCACCTCGCAAAGTCATCAATTACGTGGGGAGCCAGAGGACCCGTGGGTGGCATCCGCAGCGTCGAGTGCGTCCCGGCAAGCGCCTGGTACAGCAAGCTTTCCTGAGGCTTGCCCGGCAGGATCGCGGAACCGCGCGTACCACCAGCCAGCATCTCCTCACGTGAATCAAGTCGCAACCCGCCACGTTCTTCGTTGCCGTGGCATTTCTGGCAGGTCCCCGCCAGCACCGGGCGAATTTTTGATTCAAAATGGCGTTCCGCCTCGCCGCCGAAAAGAGGTAACGCCAGGAACCACGTGAGAAAATTAGCGTAACCCCATTGCTTCATTAGTCATTCCTCGAATGGGCACGACCGCCCCACTCTATGATCACACTAGCGGGCCACCATCAGCCACACCGTGTCTGGCTTTTGTTGGCGGTAGTTGTGGACTACCGACGCCCACTTTCTGGTACGCTACAGAGTCTCTGCCAGACACCACGTTTCCACCTGCGCCGCCTGGGCAGCTTCATCATAACACAACTCGCATCCCGACAGAGAACCACCCAAATGCGCAGCCACTACGCAGGACTTCATGTTGGTATTGCTGTCGCCTTTCTGCTGACCGCTGGCATTCCTGTCGCTAACGCCGACCGGCTCGGTCCACCCGTAGCGGAACACAAAAAGATCATCGGTTTTGCCGTCAACTCGGTCGAACCCAGCTATCTACGAAAACACGTCGCCGATATGGAAAAGCTACCCCTCGACGGGTTGAACATTTCGGTATACCCAGATAACTGGGGGCCCACACGCAGCGGACAGGAGGGTCTCTTCTTTGGTGGACGGCCATTCGCTCACGATGACTTTCGTAAAGCGCTGAGCGATCTTCAGAACACCCCCTTCAAACGCTTTACCGATAATTTCATTCAGGTCGAAACCTGCGCGCGCGGATCCGCGGTCACGGGTAACGCCAACGAGGGAAACCTCGACTGGTTTGATCCTCAGTGGTCGATTATCGCAAACAACGGCGCCGTTGCTGCCCGGTTAGCGCGGGAAGCCGGCTTCAAAGGTCTTTTCCTGGATGTTGAACATTACAAAGGCAGCCTTGGTCCGTGGCAGGGCGCTGACATCTTTGATTACGCCGCGTCACCGAGTCGCGCACAACATACCCTCCTCGAAACTGCGAAACAGGTCGAAACCCGCGGAGCCGAATGGATGCACGCAGTCCAACAGGCTTACCCCACCATCACCATTATTATTATTCCCAACACAGGCTGGCATGGTCAGGGCCTGGTACAGCACTTCGTCCGCGGCATGCTGACAACCCAGGGAGAGGCGACGCTTATCGACGGTGGGTCCGGGGCGTATTCACACATAACGCACGGGGAAATTGCCGGCCTCCGAAATGCCGCCTCCAGCACCCACGCAAGTGACAGCCTGTTTTCAACGCTGCAATACGCTTATGGCATCTGGGTCGATCCGAACCCCAACCAATTTGGCGGCTGGCACACGGATCCGCGACGTTTTGATCGAAACTACCGCAGTCCTCTCGAACTGGAACAAACACTCTACAGCGCGCTGACGGTGGCGGACGAATATGTCTGGCTCTATGTCTGGCACCCGGCCGTCTGGTTTAATCCGCTGGTACGCCCCCGACCGATGCTACACCAATGCCAGCTCTGCCCGCATGCCAACGTGCCCGCGCCCTATGTTCGCGCGCTGACGGCCTGTAGAGAACCGCATGACCTCGATTGGCGCCCCGCAGTCAGCCCCGACCGGCTATTCTATTTCGATGACGCGATCCTGGTGACAGGCACCACAATTGGCGACCGCCCCGTGAACCTCTTGCTTAATGCGGGCATGGAGTCCTGGGCACAAACTGCGCTGCCACAACCAGTCCACTGGTCCGTGGGCGGCCAAGGTCCTCTCTGGGAAAACGACCGCGAAACCGTCAAATCAGGTCGTAGTTCTCTGCGTCTCACCACCAGCCGAACCCAGGTGGGCATGTATCGCAATGTCATGCCGCGTCGTGCCCGGTCGGAATGATTCGCT
>CAZITS010000385.1:0-5751 GCA_964542185.1 uncultured Pirellulaceae bacterium | reverse complement strand
TCACGAAATAGTCGCGGGATGCCAATCGCCATTCCCCAGTGCGTCTTGATTGGAATCGACCAGTAGGTTTCACCGGTTTCTGGATTGAGTCCATTGATCGCATCGCCATGCCAGACAACCAACTGGCGTGTCTGCCCTACCTGGTAAATCACGGGAGATGAATAGCCCGGCCAGCGCGCATCCAGAGCACGCCAGATTTCGCGACCCGTGTACTTGTCAAAAGCAACGACCGTCGTACCTTTGCCACCGACGGTGCAGATCAAACGGTCACCATCAATCAGTGGGTGGGCGGACACGCCCCAATGCGGGATTTCCAGTTTATAGTCGCGCTGAAACTCGCGTGACCAGATAACCTGGCCCGTCTTCGCCTGCAGGCAGAACAGATGCCCTTCGGATCCTAATGTATAGACCCGATCCTGATCGACTGTTGGCGTGACGCGTGGACCGGCCCCATACATCAACGCAGTCGTATACGGGCAATCGTACTGATGCACCCATTGCACTTTCCCGGTTTCTGCGTCCAAGGAAACCACGCGTTCCACGCCCAATGTAATTCCGCGCGTGTAGTTGTAGTTGGGAGCAGGACCAAAGTCCCGTTTCAACCGCGCAATCTTCTCAGCGTCGTCGGGATGTCGAATTCGATCCATCACGATCACGCGACCGTCAGCGACTGCCGGACCGGAATAGCCAGCCCCCAGTTTCGCGTGCCACTGGCGTGGCAAACCCGCTTGAGGAAAGCTTTTCACGATGCCCGTTTCTCTCCACACACCATCACGTTGAGGACCCATCCATTGGGGCCAATCATCCGCAAACAATGGCGCCGTCAAGAATGACACCAGCAACAATGTGCACACCTGCCAGACAAGCCCATTTTCACGCTGTTTTATTTTCCACACGTTGTCGCGCTCCCTACCTGACGATGACGGACCACACTTTGCCAGAAAACCCCGGCTTTGCTGTGGTTTTACTCAGAACTCCGCGCAGAAGAAACTGCGGACGCGCTCGACATCAGGCATGCGTCGACATCGTTGGCGACAATCACGCCGTAATTGATGGCACCCAGCCAACCGGACATGATGATACCGACACTGCCGGCATGGTATAGACCTCTGACTTGCTCCGGCAATCCGCGGCTAACCGCCAGACCTTCGAACTTCGTACCGAAACTGGAACCGGCTACATGCCGCGTGTAATGTTCGAAGGTGATGGGGGTACTCGCCTCGATGTGGGCTACCCGCTCGCGCAGATTAGGCAGATATTTTTCCGCCGCATCAAGAGTTGTTTCGATCAGATCGTGCTTACTCTGTTCGTACTCTTCTTTCGTCAAGTCAGCCCAATCCTCGTATTTTGCATTGGTACTGGAAACCACTAGATGGCGTGACCGCCCTGCCGGCCGTGTGCGTGGATAGTAAATCGAGTAGGTTCGACTCGTGATGTCACGACTGAGCAGCAAATCGGTGGCAAAGTCACGAGCGGTTGAACTGAACAACAGATCTCCCGTGGATTCCTCAATATGTTCATCCGGCTTTAACGCCATATAGACCTGGGTACTTGAATTGTTGACCCGTACTTGCCTTGCCTCGTCGACAAATTGCGCGTCAAAATACTGCTCACCCACCAAGCGAAAAATGGTTGCCTGCAAGTTCGCATTCGACACCACGCTCCGGGTTCGAATCGTACGGCCGTTGACCTTGACAGAGACAACTCGATCCCGCTCCACCCCCACCTGTTCCACATCACAACGGATACCGACGTCGACTCCGTTACTCAGGAGTTCATCGTGCATCAATTGGATCAGCCGATCCGTCCCGCCCTCAAATGTAAACACGCCTTTGGACATAAAATTTGAGAACACGATCCCGTAGGACAATGCCGGATCTTCCAGAGTCGAACCATTCGCATACACAATCGGTTCCATGAGTAGCCGGACGATATCCTGGCGGCCGGGGAAAAAACGCTCAAACAATTCTCCGGTCGTCAATTCCTGGTCATCATAAAACTTCATCTGCCGAGCGGTATCAAAAAACGCGTCAATCGTTGATCGCGGCACACCGAACTGTTCTGACAGCAGGCGAGTAAAATCGTTGCGATGGTAGCTTGTCGTCAGAGAAAAGACCGGGTTGTCAAAGCGAATCCGTTTTAACGGAACGATCGAGTCAGCGATGGCCTGACTCCAATAGCGTCTGCAACTTTTGATCATTCCGTATGGGAAACCATGCAACGAAATATCAAAAATATGGCCGCCAGGACGTTTGAACCAGGTTGCTAATCCACCCAACTTGTAGTGCTGTTCCAACAGCAACACCGAATGTCCGGCACGCCCCAGAATATTGGCCGCGGTCATGCCAGCCAGCCCACTGCCAATAACGACTACGTCATAGCTATCCTGGACATTCTGGAGAAAATCTCTGGGCACGGTTACAGGTCCATCAACGGGAACAATCACGGCAGAATCGTACCCTCACGATCCTAACGCGAACTGCTCGATGACGGGAGGGTCCTGCCGCCTCCACAGGCCCCAAAACCGGTTAACGCAATTGCGGCAGCCCACGGTAGCGGGGGCGAAAAGCGGCCGCTGCCGGTCTGCCAGGGCCTCGGCTGGCCGAGTTCTGCGTTTCCCCTTGGCTCGGTGCCTGGAAAGCGGCCAGGTCAATCCGAGGAGCACCTTCCAGCGGCGGCATTTGCCACAGCCGGGCGGGAGCGCCAATCAGCTGATTGATCAAATAATCGCCCACATCGATCTGAAAAGCCACCTCTTCCTGGCGACCGGGCAGAAGTTGAATCTGCATTCGCCGCGGCAAAGACACCCCCATGTCTGGGTAGTAACGAAATTGCGATAAATTGGCAATTGCCAGTGTTCCGGTAGCGTCTTCAAACTGCTGCTGCAGAACCCAGCCAAATTGTGGATGGACAACTACCTGGCGAGTCAAGGGCGAGCCAGGACTGGGGATTTGCGAACGCAAAACGAGTTGCTCAGGTCCCGCAGAAAACTGATATCCGGCGGCGGGGTCAAGGGTTGCCACTCCCAGCATTTCAATGATCCAACGCGGCTCTAGTGGCAACACGCCAGGTGCTGCACTGCGGCGAAATTCCTGGTGTCGAGCGACGTAAACTGGAGAAGGCTTGCCAAGAGCCAATCCCGTTGGATTCTGGTTCACCCAAAACCAAAAATGGTCCTGATTGCTCCCCAAATCCAGTTGTGGTCGCGAACCGATTGGCGCACGCGCTCGAATGCGAAGTCGCTGTGGCCGCTCCAGTGCGAGGTCAGCGGCCAAGCCCGGTAAACCCGGAACCGACAGCGATGCGCTCGTTGTCTGCAGTTGACGGATCAAACTGCTATTGCCATTTACCGCCGCAACCACATCCTGTGGTCCCGCGTCAGCGCCGAGAACCACTGGGGCCTGG
This sequence comes from uncultured Pirellulaceae bacterium, assembly GCA_964542185.1. Classification (GTDB taxonomy): domain Bacteria; phylum Planctomycetota; class Planctomycetia; order Pirellulales; family Pirellulaceae; genus UBA9264. The sequence goes on along the minus strand of CAZITS010000385.1, from coordinate 2,346 downwards.
GGCTCTCGAGAGCCAAACCACCTCAGGCTACTGCAACCGCCACTACACAACAGCAACAATACGACAAACAAACCGGCATTTCGCTGCTGCGTCAGCTTCGCAGCACGCCATTGCTGTCCATTCCACTGGAAAGCACAACCGTTGCTCCAGGCCGCGAACGCTCTTGGCTTCCTGCAGGTCACGCTCATCGCAACAACAACCTCCTGCCACATAACCACCATCCAAAACGAAACTCTCTGCAAACTAAATCAGTCACACTCGCAGGAGATGTCAATCGCTATCCGCCTCAAGTAGTCTCGCCAGCTCCTCCTGAATCTGCTGCATACGATCAGCAGGTGGCGAAGCCACAATCACCTGGTATTGCTTTTCATTGCGCGGACAAAACAAGGCCATCACCTCCTGCCCTTGTTCATTGGCGTTCGACTCCTCCAGGCGTAATATCCGGCGTCGCACCATCAGTAATGCCAAAACAAATCGGACATCAAGTCTGTCGAGTTGGTCTTCAAGCCGTTCAAAGTAGTCCAGCAAGACGTCATTCGGAGCCCACTGGAACTTGCGTGCCACGTTATCGGGCATGCGTGACCGCCACCAACCAATCACATCTTCGGGTGGTCCCTGCCAGGCAGCTTCAGAATAATCAAGCCGAACCACCTCTTCACCTTCATCGATCAAGACCGCATAAAACACTTCGCCGGGAAGCAATTCGCGGTCCTCACCAGCGCACTGACGAGTACATCGTTGAACATGAAAATCGAGCATGCCTGCCTGTCCTCCGCCAAGTCGCTGCGAATCGTACGCAATCGCCTGGGCTGACTCAAGACACAATCAGAGAAGCGACGGACCCGTGCTGCGAAACCCAACCAGCAGGCCCTCAGCTTCAGTCTCCCACGACGCACAAAACCTGAGACGACAGCCAAACCCGAAGGGGCCTACCAGATCCGCGCTCAGCAGTCCCTGGATTGCTTGGAACGCCACGGTCAGGCGTTCCGCAAGATAAAGAACCAGGTGTCCAGTCGGACTGCTATCACTGAAATCGCTGCTCTGTCCAAGCCGGAAACCGGTCGGACTGGCGGCGCATGAGTTTCATGAAATCAACGATTCCTTTGGTGATCGGTAACCGTGGGTTGAGCAGCTCGGCACCCTGCAAATTCGTATTCGCGGTGCTGACAAACAGCCCGGTTGCCGTATTGCCCGCCCCTTTCCGTCGTCCTTCGAGTTTCGAGTAAAGACGCTCGGCGTCCTTCGACGCCGTGCGGTCCCCTTGTCCAACCGCAATGAGCATCGGCATCTGTCGCAAGATAAACTGGTGCTGCAGTGGGCCCTGCGCGTTGAAACGGCCGAAAGACTTTGGCGGCGAAAGCAAAATCAAACCACGAATGTCTTTACCTATCTCAAAAGCTGGCAAGTCCTGGCGACTCCAATCGTAAAGCGCCCAGTTCATCGCTAGCAAGGCACCTTCCGCAGCGCCTACGACGCACAACTTCTCGATGTTCAGGCGACCGGCGTTATTTTCCTCCAGCAAGAAGCTCTTGACTGCCTGTAAATCCAGTAGCACAGCAGCTTTGTCCTTCGGTTTCATCCGCTGCCGCGTGATCGGCGCTTTATTTCCATTGGCCAGGCTCCGCGTAACACTTTTTCCATGGCCGCGCAGGTCGGGAACCGCGACTGAAAAACCAAGCCCCTGCAAGCCCTGGGCAAGATAGTGAAAATCTGCGGCACCGCGCCCCCAACCGTGTACCAGTACCACGGGGAAGACCTGCTTCCCCTGTTTTTTTGCCAATGGCGACTCGTAATAAATACACCGCAGATGCACACCGTCTTTGGTTGTCAGGGCTTCAGCCCGCGCCTTGGGTAACGGCACACCCGGTTGTTTCTTTTTTTGGGTGGCCTGTCCAAATGCCGTTGGGCAGGAAATTGCGAGCGTCAGAGACCACAACAAAAGCCAACCTGGCAGGTGGCGTTCGTTCATAACCAGATTCCTGCATAATGCGGAAAAAAACGTTGGCAGATCGCCCAGAACGACACGAAGTAACCCAGTACGTCATCGTAGACGTGTTGCCATATCGGGTCAACGAAGATCGACCGGGCGGTACCCCGTTTGCCAATGACCCGTCTGTTGCACCTGGGATTCTTGGCCCAATAGACGATTTTCTGGCCGCTTTCCTGTTTCTGGCGTTTGTTTCTGATGCCTGGCTTCTGCTGATCCCGCGCGTGCGGGTGCTGCCGGTCCCTGGCCTGCTGGCGGTGGAACGGGCTACAGACGACTGAAGACATCCACTACCACCGCAAATCCGGACACCGCTGGGAGTCAGAATGTGTCAGAAATGCCTGTGAGATAATGGATTC
>CAZITS010000384.1:1745-5761 GCA_964542185.1 uncultured Pirellulaceae bacterium | reverse complement strand
TTCCCCGTCCACACCTGCCCAGCTGCCAGCCAGTATCAGCACCGTCACCATACACCAGCGAACTGCGCAACTCGTCTTCATTTGACAATCCAGTTCGAGCGGTTCCAGTAGCTATCTCTGGCCAGCAAGCATTGCAACATCAGGTCCGCAGGCACGCCTGATATCGGCAGCAGCAGTTTCAGATCAACCTGTCGTTACCCTTTATCTTCCGTAAATTCCGAGGATGGTTACAGGGGAAGCGAGCCGCTTTTGGCAATTCTTTGCCAATCTTTCATCTGCCCATACCCGGCACCCTGTCTGTGGCACACCCGTTACGTTACAGCAGCCGCCTGCGTTTCGATCACGCCGGTACAACCCTGCCGACGAGTCTCCCGACTGCAGGTGCGCAAATCGAACGCAGTACCATTCGCCAATCGTGGTACCGAGCGGGCGACTGCCGCTCTGGTAGAAAACGTGTCGCGTGTCATACTACGTCCGCGTATACCCAACCGCCTCAGCGGGCACGACGAGAAAGGTCCTCTCACTGGACACTGGCTTCGTAGAGGAAATACTGCGGCCGATGCGAACTCTCATGGTAGACCGCGTTGAGCATCGTCCGCCTCAGAACCCGTCCGCAATGACCGGGCAAACAGCCGTGTAGCAAACCCGCGGGTGCCACACAGCCCAGCGGAACCCCGCCAGACAAACCCGGCTCAGTTCAACCCTCCCCATAAGCTGGCAAAGAACCCACGCGAGACAGTTTCTTCCGCCTGTGCTTCTTCAACGATCTGTTCAACCTGGCTGGTTTCGAAAAACTTTTCCAGCGCCTGCAATTCACCCGCATCGAGCCATACCCCACCACACTCCAGGCACCGATCAATGAGAATCTGCGAACAATAGCCGTATTCCTTCGCGTGCAACGCGCTACCGCATTTCGGACAGTCCACGTTCGCCTGGGTCTTCTGCCTGGCCAGTGCATACGCGGCTGACACCGTGTCAATCCGTCCTAGCTCGTGCGAATAATCATGCTCGATCGTCTCCTGAATGTCTTTCAGCTCCCCGGAATCAAGCCAGACACCAGCACAGCTGGTACAACGATCTACCACCACATTGCCCTCATAGGTCTCGCGGATCAGAGTTCCTTCGTCACGTGGACATTGCATGGTGATTCAAATTCTGGCTGAAACCTGGATCGAAAAGTCACGAAAGGGGCCGATCCTGCGGGACCCACGCCGCACATCATCCGTACAAACTTCTACCAAGTCAACGCAAATACGAGAACACGTCAGGACAGCAGGCGCGTCGGCTGCCATCCGGTCCCAGTCCGGCAACCGGACACCAGTGGCAGCTCGCTCCCCACTCGGGTACGGTGTCACCATTAGCCACCTCGCTGCGTTGCCCTTTTCCCTTGAAAGTCATTACATATATGGCTGCCACGCAACCCAGCCCACCGCTCCAACGGAATCGACCCGCGTGTACAAACTGTATGTCAATTTAAGCGCGTCCCAAACACGTAAACGGCTCCAGGGACACGGTCTGGGCGTGCGAAAAGTGGCCGCGACCGATCGCAACCAGTCGGTCATCATGCATACGGCTACGGGGCGCCATTTGCATGAACTCGAGGCGATCTTCGCCGACTTGACGAGCTCGGCCTGGCACGAGGACCTGGATACACCGGTTGAAAACTTGCGCAACCTCGGCGCCACCAGTGCGGCGTTACTGCGAGACGTCAACATTCACACCCGATCTGACCTCGCCCGTTGCGGCCCCACGGCAGCCTACCAGCAAATCAAGAACAACCCCGACACCTCTGTGAACACCACACTGTTATGGGCGTTGGCAGCCGCACTTGCCAACTGCGACCCACAAGATCTGGACGCAGCGACCCGGCGTCGCTTGCTCGAAGATCTGGATTGATCTGATACCTTGGCAACATGGCCTGTACAATGGCCTGTCGGCAACCGGCATCTCGACAGGTAGTTCGTCGGGAACAACGCGCGTTACGGTCACCTCCGACCCAGCTCAACATCTGTCAGCACGGAGTACACCGAGTGAAAACACTACGATTCACGGCAGTCGTTCTGGCACTCGCCCTGACGGTGGGCAGCTACACGGCAGTTGCACAGCCGTCGTCCAAAGCCGCAACCGTCATCGACTTCAATCGTGAAATACGCCCCCTGCTCTCGGATCGTTGCTTTCGCTGTCACGGCCCGGATGCAGGCCAGCGTCAGGCGGAACTCCGCCTGGACACCAAGGCCGGACTGCAGGGCAACGGCGCCCGCCGACCGATCGTGGTTCCCGGCGACGCCACTGCCAGCGCATTGTACTTGCGCATAACGCATGCGGACCCAAACCATCGCATGCCCCCTGCCGACTCAACACCTCCTCTGACCGCCAGCGAGACTGGGCTGATCGAAGCCTGGATCAGCCAGGGCGCAGTCTGGGAAAAACACTGGTCATTCCTGCCGCCAGCACGCCCTGCGCTACCAGAAGTCAAGGACACCCAGTGGCCCCGTAACGCGATTGACCGATTCGTGCTGGCACGTCTCGAGCACGCAGGCCTCCAACCTTCACCTCCCGCAGACAAAGAGACGCTCATTCGGCGGGTCACGTTTGATTTGACCGGACTGCCACCGACCCTCCAGGAAATTGATGCGTTTCTGTCCGACCAGGGCGCCGGTGCCTACGAATCGGTCGTCGAGCGTTTGCTGCAATCGCGGCGCTATGGTGAGCGCATGGCCATGCAGTGGCTCGATGCAGCCAGGTACGCCGATTCACACGGCTACAGTCTCGACCGCCGGCGTGTGATGTGGCCGTGGCGTGACTGGGTTATCTGGGCCTACAACCAGAACATGCCATTCGATCAATTTACCATCCAACAAATTGCCGGCGACCTGCTACCCGATGCTACGATCGCACAGCAAATCGCGACCGGTTTTAACCGCAACCATCCGATACAAAGCGAAGGGGGCGTCATCAATGAGGAGTATCGTGTTGAAACCGTGGTCGACCGTGTCGAGACAACGGCTACGGTCTTCCTGGGTCTGACGATGGGGTGCTGCCGCTGTCACGACCACAAATACGAGCCGTTTTCCCAGGAAGATTTCTATCGTTTCTATGCCTTCTTCAACAATGTTCCGGAAACCGCGCATGTCGGAAACGGGGACCGCCTTGTCGATCCGCCAGCGGTCACAGCTCCGTCGGTGCTGCAGCCCCTCCAGCTCGAGGATTATCGCCGGCAGATCTCCGCGCTGGAAAAAGAAGTTGCCCAGCAGCGTGCCAGCGCTGTCGCGTTGCCGCCAGCAGAACGAGTCTGGATTGACGACGAGCTACCTCCAGGTTCCGTACCGATCGGCAACGGCAGTGGTGCTCAGGAATTTGTGTTTGTTACCGGACCAGATCATCCCGTCTTCAGTGGCAAACGTTCGTCCCAGCGCACCAGTCAGGGGCGCGGACAACATCTCATCCAGAATGCCAGCCCAGGACTGCAGCTGGCAGCGAATGCAACCTTATTCAGCTACGTCTACCTGGATCCTGAAAACCCGCCGCGACAAATCATGCTGCAGTGGAACGCCGGCCGCAGCTGGGACCACCGCGCTTACTGGGGTGGAGACCACATCCCCTGGGGCACAGCCGGTACCAGCAGCCGGCGCCACCTGGGCCCACTCCCCGAGACCGGCAAGTGGGTACGGCTGGAGGTCAATGCTGCGGACGTTGGCCTCACCACAGGAATGGAGATTACAGGCTGGGCCTACACGCAGTTCGACGGCACGGTCTACTGGGACAAAAGTGGTGTTGTGGATCGTCCAATCAACCGAAAAGAACAGCGTTTGGCGACACTCAAAGGCGAACTGCAGGAACTGACCACATCCAAACCGACGGTCATGGTGATGGCCGAAATGGATCCCCCGCGGAAAACCTACCTGCTGCGCCGTGGCCAGTACGATCAACCGAGCGACACTCTGCTGACGGCTGGGCTGCCCGCCGCCCTGGGCACACTCTCGGCAGAACTCCCTGCGAACCGACTCGCGCTAGCC
>CAZITS010000384.1:0-1735 GCA_964542185.1 uncultured Pirellulaceae bacterium | reverse complement strand
TGGTTCCCAGGGTGCGTGGCCCACGCATCCCCAATTACTCGATTGGTTAGCTACAGAATTCCGGCGCCGCCACTGGAATGTAAAGGAGATGCACAAGTTGATGGTGATGTCCGCGACTTACCAGCAGTCGTCGCGACTCTCCCCCGAGTTGTCCAAACGCGATCCTGAAAATCGGCTACTGGCCCGCGGACCGCGCTTTCGGTTATCTGCCGAAATGATCCGCGACCAGGCCCTCGCCACGAGCGGCCTGCTTACCAGCCATCTCGGAGGAGAAAGCGTACGACCGTACCAGCCACCCGGCCTCTGGGATGACGTGGTCTATCAAAACGTCCCCCGTTTTTCACAGGACCATGGTGACAAATTGTACCGCCGCAGCCTCTACACCTACTGGAAACGCAGCGTGCCACCACCTAATTTCCAGGCGTTCGATGCACCGACTCGCGAAGCCTGTGTCCTCAAACGATCCACCACGAACACCCCGCTGGCTGCCCTGGTCATGATGAATGACCCTACCTTTGTCGAGGCCTCCCGAATACTGGCAGAGCGGATCCTGCGTGAGGGTGGGCCCGCGACGACAACCCGCCTGGCAATGGCGTTCCGCCTGACCACCGGTCGCCGGCCCCATCCGGCCGAAGCCCAAACCCTCGCACTCGCATTACGGGATTTGGTCGACGCATTTCGTCAAGAACCGATTGCTGCAGAACAACTTCTCAAAGTCGGTGAGGCTTCCGCTGACCACCAGTTCGACGCCTGTGAAGTCGCTGCCTATGCCGCGGTCGTAAATAGCCTGTTGCAACTGGATGAGTCAATTACCCGCAAATAGTAGTCGCTGTGAAAGCGACCACCTGCGTCACCTCCCATGCCCCATTCCCAAGGACAGTCGCGATGACATGCAAGTTCCAGCACCCCGACGACCTCGCTTTGCTGGCCAGTCGGCGGCAGTGGCTCGGGCATTCGGCAGCCGGAATTGGCGCGACGGCATTGGCGTCGGTGATCAACGAGGATCTGTTTTCCACGAAATCCGCCGCTGCACCTCATTTTCAGCCGGCCGCCAAACGAGTGATTTACCTGTTTCAGAGCGGTGCACCCTCTCAGTTTGAACTGTTTGATCGAAAGCCCGCCCTGGACCGCCTGCATGGAACCGTCTTGCCTCCGGCATTTTTCCAGGGACAACGGCAAACAGGGATGACGGCGGGCCAGGAAAAAAGGGTCTGCAGGTCGATCTATTCGTTTTCACGACACGGCGACAGCGGAGCTGAGCTCAGCGAACTGCTGCCACACCTTGGCCGTTCTGCTGACGACCTCTGTATACTTCGCTCGGTACAAACGGATGCCATCAACCACGATCCCGCGATCACCTTTTTTCAAACCGGCTTTCAGCAACCCGGTCGACCGAGCATGGGATCCTGGGTCAGTTACGGACTAGGGAGCGACAACGCGAATTTACCTGCCTACGTTGTGATGATTTCGCAGGGCAGTGCCAAACGTGACTCGCAGGCACTCTACGCGCGGTTGTGGGGAAGTGGCTTGCTCCCCTCGGCACACCAGGGTGTCAAGTTTCGCGCGCAGGGGGATGCCGTCCTCTACTTGAACAACCCTCCCGGAATTACGAAGCGGCGCCGTCGGCGGATGCTCGACCTGACCCAATCGCTCAATCGCATCCAGTACCAACACGACGGGGACCCCGAGACGCTGACGCGGATTCGCCAGGCCGAACTGGCGTACCGTATGCAGG
>CAZITS010000383.1:0-5762 GCA_964542185.1 uncultured Pirellulaceae bacterium | reverse complement strand
CGTAAACTTGGCCATTGCGATAGATCCGAATCGGATTCGGTGTCTTGTGAGCAGCGTCCTCAAACACAGCGGCAATTTGGACGAGCGTCGTGGGCTGACTCGTTTCGGTTGCGTTGGCTGACTGGTCTTGTTGAACCATGCCATCGGGTGTATCAAGCAACATCCACTTCCGCGGCTCGACATCTCCGAACGACAGTGTGTTCTGATTGGGCTCAAATCCCCATGGGTTGTCCAGGCGGATCACATGCACGCCGCGTTGGTCGAGATGATCCAGGCTCAGCCAGACAAGGATCGTCTTTTCGCGGATCGACTCAAATTCAGTAGCCGCGCTCGAATTGAGGCCGGCGGCGAGTAGGCTGAACAGGAAGTACTGACAGCAGCAGGCAATCTGCAGTATAGACGAACCGTGTCGCTCTTCGGCATCACGCTTATTGGCCCACTCACTGAGGCGGCAAGGTTTGGTCCTGCCAATAGGCCGGGCCGCGGTAGTTGTTTTTGTTAATGATCTGAATGGGGGCGATCTTCCAGCGCTCGGCTGAGATGACTTCCGCATCGCCGCCCTCAGCGAATAAGTGCGTTTCCACACTGCTGTCAAACATTGGGTAAACCATTTGAGTGATGCTTTGACGGTCGTTGGCGAATACCTCCACAACACAGCGGTCGATGAAGATGCGCAGCTTGAGCGGTTCGCTCGGTTTAAGCTCCAACGGGGCTTCGATCACGCGATGGTCGTTCTCTCGAGGCGGGTGCCGCGAGTGGCTCGCGGTATATGGTGGAATCGTGTACGCGATGTCGTCGCGCTGGGAACACTGCGTCAAGTCGAGGATCAGTGCTTTCTTCGCACGGTCGTAACTGATAACGGTCTGTTCGCTGCCGTCGGGATTGCACAGCACTTTGACTCCGGCGCGCGACGCGGACCCCAGGTCAATGCGGATATTCAGTTCGACTGTGTCACCGTTGAGTTTTGGGAAGGAGCGGACCTCTCCATTGCGCACTGCGACGTGGTCGACTCGGTAATGTTCGCGCCGTAGCGTCTCCAGTTCCGATGCCGGACTGATGAGTAGATTGTCATCGCTGTCAATGTCGAGTACGCGCGGCAATGTCATGCTGTTGCGTCCTGTAGCATGCTGTGACGGACCGGTGCGCGGGTCGTGAACCAGGACCCAGAAAATCCGACGTCCGTCCGGACTTTTTAGACTCTCACCCGCAAATAGCATTCCGCCGGGCCAGTTCATGCGAACGAGCTTTTCGGGGTGAAAGCGGTTTGCGGTTTTGTCTAATTTGCCGACGTAAGCTCTCAGACCTCGCAAGTGGCTGATACACATCAGCACCCACTTATCGCGAAGCTGGAAGAAGTCCGGGCAGGATAAATCCTCGAGACCTCGGCCTGGCCACGGATCGAGCCAGCTCTTTTGCGGTTGATAGAACGATCCGTGGTGCTTCCACGTCAGCAGGTCATCACTCGTGTGCAGGATGCCAGTGTCGGTTCCGTCCGAGTTTCGGCCGCCACCCACAATGCAGTAATACTTGTCATCAATCACGCCCAGCCACGGGTCCCAGCCGCCGCCGATGACTGGGTTTTTCGGATGTTTCTTCCACTTCGTCAGATACGGATCGTCGAGATCTTCGGGCTCAGCCAGGCAGACCCCTGCATTCAGCCCGTACCACTGCAACATTGGTACGCCTGATTTGTTCATGAAGGCGTTGCCACTGAAAATGCCCCGATCAGGGTCGCGTCGTCGGTGAATCAGTGACGGCGGATGGCGTACCCAGTTGACCAGATCAGAGCTCGACGCATGCCCCCATACGAGGCTGCTGTCGGCCATGTCCCAGTCGAAGAAGATGTACATCATGTGGTAGCGGCCATTCCAATAGAAACTGCCGTTCGCATCGTGGTAAGCGCTCTCCTCTCGTAAAGCCGTGAAATGAAACGTTGGCTTCCGCTCTTCAGAGGCAGGGATGGGTAACTTCCTCGCGGCCGTAAGATTGCCAAACCGACCGCCGAGATACAGCTTTCCATCCGAGATCCTTGCGTCACCTTCGAGGCGTGATCTCGGATAGAGACCCATTCGGTCGTGAGGCTCATTGTCGTTGAACGGCCACCACGCAGATGGGCGCGGTTCATCTTCGGCAATGCGGTTCGGGACCAACCCGGCAATCACATTCTGCGACAAGACGCCACAATAGATTCTGGCATCTTCAATGTAGCCTTGGAAATGACTGAAGCCCACACGCCGGCCAAAGATGACGAGGCTATCCGATTCCAGTGTGAGAGGCTCGACGTTCGAGGTCGCGTATTCTGCGTAGAGTTGGCCGTTGCGATAGATCCGAATCGGGTTCGGCGTCTGCTGAGGAGCGTCCTCAAACACGGTGGCAATTTGGACGAGCGTGCCAGGCTGACTCGTTTCGGTTGCGTTGACAGACTGGTCTCGCTGAACCATGCCATCAGGCGTGTCGAGCAGCATCCATTTCTTCGGCGCGACATCTCCAAACGACACTGTGTTGTGATTGGGCTCAAATCCCCATGGGTTGTCCAGGCGGATCACATGTACGCCGCGCTGGTCGAGATGATCCAGGCTCAACCAGATAACGATCGTTTTTTCGCGGATCGGCTTGAATTCGGTTGCCGCTCTCAAATCGAGACCAGCCGTCAGAAGAGTGAACAGGAAGGACTGACAGCAGCAGGTAATCCGCAGCATGGACAAACCGTGACCGTGCCGGTGGATATCTGTCATCACAATTCTCCATAGTTACGATGTCTGGTTACGCTAAACGCCCACACGCGATCATTGCAGTCGCATCCTCGCAAGCACACAAACAAGGGCTGACGTCGTGCGACCTGAGTCAGACGGTTGCCGCGAAATGGCCGTCGAATTTGTACTCCGCAACTCCAGTGTAACCCGTCAGTTTACCGGCGGTCGAGGACAGGATGTCAGGCTCCGAATCTTCTCCGATTGATCCCTTTGTGCCACGCACGTGTCCGGCTATTGTTTACGTTGTGTGTGGAAGCTCGTCGAACTTTCAAACCACGATAGAATCTCGATCGGCCACGAATTCCGAGGTGGGGAACGCCAGTTCAACGCACATCACCAGCGGCCCACATACTGCCAGAACGCCGGGGGGCGTTACTTGCGTCTTGCCAGGAACCGGGTCACAGTCACGGGGGCGGGCGGCGCCGAACTAAAGCAGGCGTTGCCCAACTGTGAGATTACAAAGTAGCCCCCCGCCGCTCCTGCCGCCGGTGCGGGTCCGGTTGCTGGCCACACGCTGTGCGCGCCAGCCTCAGGACACAAGGCGTGTGTAAATTTCCTCGGATTTTACACACGCCCCTTGCGCGCGGTGGGCTTTATATTACGGCCGTCTGCTCCTGCTTTGTCGAGGTCTCGTATCAGATCCAGTAATTGGCCGCACGTTTCGTTGAACCATTCGCACATGGCGAAGTACTTCGTCACGTGCGCCGCGCGGCCATCTTTCGTGTATCGATCCAGCAGTCGCTTCGGCGGGTTATGTGGTGTGTGTGGTAGGAACGGTGCATACCAGACGAAGAACGGCTTCTGTTCTGAAACGGCTTGGTCAATAAAGTCCGTCACCGGCCGCATGCCGGCGCGTCCGATGCTGAGTCCGGCATTGCCATGCCGCCCACCACGTTTCGGATCACCATGCGTCATCCTATGTGTGAATCGACCGTCCGCGAATGAGCCTTCCCACCATTTTCCAGATTGGTGGGCGAGGTAGCCATTGGACGTGAGTGTTCGGATCAAGCTGGGATACTGATGGAACTGCCTGCGCAGTGGAGCATCACGCGCCGCCCGATTATTCTTTCCATCAACATCATTGCCCGTGACGCCGTGCTGAAACAGAAACAGTCCGCTGATCATGGATGCAAGTGAAAGGCGACATAGTGGCGGGGCTACATATCCTCGCTCGAAGACCAGACTTTGCCTTGCGAGCCCATCGAGATTCGGAGTCCGAATGTCCGGATGCCCCATAAACCCGTAGTCGCTCCAAGCCTGATCGTCGCCAAGGATCAGGACGACGTTGGGTTTGGCAGCATCAGTCGCGTTGGCAGCCCCTGCAAAAGCACCGAGAGCAACTACGATCTCAGCAAAGTAACGGACCAGGTTCATGAATCTGGTTTTCTCTCGATGGAATTGTCAAAATTGATGGGCGTCACTCACTCTACTGCGTGACACTCTTAGGTCTCGTGCCACATTATGTACACGACTGAGTTTTTGGCAGTTGAGTCGATTCCGACATTCATGAATCGGGATTTGGGTAGAGCAACTTGTCCACCTGACAGATTGCGTCCTTCAACATCCCACCAGGGAGTGTCCTTGGAGGGAGAAATCTTGAATCCATTACCGAACTTGGAAACGTCCACGATGTCAGTCTGGAATATTTGTGCGGGATCTGTGACATCGCACGAGAACTTCAGCCAGATTGAATCATCGATTCCGGACCCCAGCAATTTCATCCCGTGAGCTTGAAACACAAGGTTGGTTTGCAGATACATTTCTGCACGGCATCGAGCAAGCTGTGCTTGGGTCGGTTGCGTCGTCGTCTCATCGGCTCCGAACTGGAGGTCGCATCCGGAAAGGATAGCGAGACATGAGGTAATAATGTAATTCTTCATATTCATTGGCATGACGTTCAGGATAATTGAGCTAGGAGTCTAAGTTGATAAGTCGAGGCAATGCCCGATGTCATTGGGACGCCGGTTCATCCGTTTGTTCTGGCATGTTTGGTAATTCACTCCTGCGTCGCTTAGCCCAACGTATCAACACGATTGCCATGATGGTGATAGGAGCAACAAAAATGATGAGGATTCCCCACACCTCGAGCGGTAGAACGTAGGTATACAACAGGCTTCTTAGCTCAAGTATTTCGGACGCATCCGTTAGGCGATCATCTGACCAGACGCTCTCGTCATCGTTTGCGTCAGGCATTGTGATTCCATTAGGTAATGCCGCCACCCAATTTGGCTTCTCGCCGTTAAGATAAACACGAACGCGCGTACCCGTGTCGGGAATCGGTCGATGTCCACTTGGGGTCAAGTATTCCGTTGCAGATCGACGGGATTTGATTCGGAAGCACCTGAACTCAATCTCAGTATCTGCCAGTTGCCCTTTCTCGACTTCCTCAATGACTAAAGTGATGTAAATCCCCCAGTCGTAGTTGCCGAAGGCACGCTCGACTCGTGAACGTTCAGATTCAATCTTAATCTGTTTAATAGTCCCGACCACAATCAAGTCCGATTGCCGCAAAGCACTCAGACTTTCAGGAGCCTTTTCGGCTTTGGCTTCAAGTGCATTACAGGCAGCCGCTAGCATCAGGATGGCGAGGATGGATTTCATGGTTGTGACTTCTGTGCAGTTGCAATGAATGGTCTGGAAACAACGCGAGAATCACTGAGCGGTAAGGCGATAGGCATTGAGCATTGCGTCCCATTTCAAGTGCCAACCATTCTGCTGAACCCAGTCGGCGGTAGGTTCTCCGTCAGGGAGCAATGCTCGCAACTGGTGCTGTGCGCACTCTTTTAGAGAGTTGTTGGGGTGTTCGCAAAGTGCTACTAACAAGTCAAGGTTCCGCCAGGAATCTTGGTGACCACATAGCCGCCGGACAATCTCTTGTTGCGCGCGTCTCAGGGAGATTTGCTCTGCCGTTGCGACCTTGGCTCCAATCAGTGGAAGCGAGGAAAGCCCGAGGTCGATCAAGCCCGTATCGTCCGATTCAGCAATCAACTCCTTTACGCGACCCGCTTC
>CAZITS010000382.1:0-5775 GCA_964542185.1 uncultured Pirellulaceae bacterium | reverse complement strand
CGACTCGCAGTAACGTGCCTGAACCGCCGCACTGCGTCCGGAAAGATGTACCCATACCAGATCCTGTTGCGACCATACAAGCGGCGCTTCGCTATCGACCAATTCGGCGTTTTTGTTACCGGCGCCGCCGCCTTCTGGTGTCCACAACTGCACGCTCGAGTACATCCACCGCAACCGCTCGGCTAAGGCCTCCGTTTCCGGATCCATGCCGCCCGTCCCGTTGGGCCAGCCCACCACCACAATTTTCTTGGCTATCAGATTCTCAGGCCGGTAACGTCGGACTGCGTCTGCCAGTTGCCCCGCCTCGCGTTCCAGAACATAGGCCTCGGTAGGATTCCACGAGCCGCGCCGCAAACCATTTTCAATGCGCGAAAAATTCCTGCCCATCGCCAAGACACGCCGCTCCAGTTCGCGGAGCGCCGGTAGAGACGTCTCGTCAATCGGCTGGACAGGTGCGCGGTAAAACGCCTCCTGGATCTGCCCCAGACTCACTCGCGCCGCTTCGACATGACGTCGCACCTGGTTGTATTCGCGGGCCACGACCTCAGCCTGTTGCAACCGCTCTCGCGCCTCGGCGAGTTTCCCATACGCCGCCGACGGTCGCGACTCCGCCGCTGCAGCCGTCACGCACTGAACCGCCGCACTCACATCCACACCGCCCTGGCGAGCCAGGGCAATGTCGCGTAACAGAAGCTGCCTTTCATGCGCAGATCGCCTCCGCCACACCGAACCTCGGGCAGCGTCCACAGCAGACGCGTCACCAGCCAGATACAATCGTCCATCGCCAGCCAGGAAGGAGACTTGAAATGTCAAACCTCCGGAAGTCTCCTCCGTCGCAACCAACTCCAACGTATCGAGGTCAAGTAACTTTGCCCGCGGTCGCTGCAGGGTAATGCAGCCGCGCCGCGCCTGCCACGGGTCATTATTATGGACCACCAGAACATCGTAGTCTGGCCCGCAAAACGCGCCGACATGCAGCGCCGCCCGACGCAATTCACCTGCCTGCCGCAGCCCTCCCCCCACGACCTCGCTACCGGCACCCACCAGGTATGCAGAAAAGCGTTCCGCTGGCCCCAACGGTGCACCGACGGTACCGACGTGGACCGGGTAGTCCGGCGTGTAATGTAACGGCACCAAGAGCGGGCCGGCCGTCGTCAGATGCGCACCGATACGGCCAATCTCCTCCATCAGTGGTTCTCGCCCGAACCAGGGATTCCCGCTGCCCCGATAAAACCAATGGCGCCGGGCCCTGGACCCGAGATACGCCTGGTGCGTAGTGAAAAAGAATGCTCCCTTGGCTCCCTGGGCCACAGTGTGATAGACCATCACACGCAATTCCGCCGGCGTGGGGAGCGCCGAAATGGTGTACGGTTTCGTAAACGCCTGAATGATGGGCCATTGCAATGCATGCGGATTGGCACGCCTCAACTCGGGAAGATAGACATCTCCATAAAGCCAAGGGTCCCGGCCGCTCTGCGCGGTGATGCTGTAACAATCGGAAAGAATCACATCCCGGGTCTGCAACAGCTTCCATTGGGCAGGCCTCTTCACCGGATCGAGAGGTACGTCGGAATGCGTATAAATTGCTGGGTGGCCGGGGTCGCTCTCGAAGAATCTGTCAGAGACCCGCTGGATCTTGCCGGCGGCCGCAGGGCGTGGTTCATCAAACACCAGGTAGGCCAGCAGCTGCGGGTGCGACTTGACCTGGCTGGCATGCTCCGCCGCCTGCTGCAGTACCTGCTGCATGGTGGAATTTCCCGTCACTTCTCCCGCATGATTCATGTGTCCGTGCAGAAATTCGGCGGAGGAAATCAGCTGAATCCCGTACGCACCGGCGACGTCAAGCGATTCGGTACTGGCAACCCGATTGGCCGTAATCAGCGCATTGGTATAGTGGCGTGCCAGATGGTGGAACAATTTACCGCGCCGCTCTTGATACGTTTCCTGGAACGCTCCAGCCAGCTGCTCGTCCATCGGTGCTTGCGTGTACCAGAACCCGAAAGGAAAGGTATCAGCCAACTCCGGAAAACGCTGCAGCGCGGGGAGCGGCTCGGTAGTGACCGCATCTCTCGCCGTCCCCGTCACGCACACCAGCACCACCAGCGCCGCGCCTTGTCTTGTCCAACGACTCATTTCATCGGTCTCTCGGGATGATACGTACGTATTGAAGACCGGTCCGACCACCTCGATCGGTCTGGCATTTTCATTCTCGCCAACCCGACAGCCATTCACAATCACTGCCCACAGCAGATAACCTCAAGCGGCCGCCCGGCCCCAGCTGCCTGCATCTGCCATTGATTCCGCGAGCATCACCATGTCCGACTTCCACCGACCTCACCCCGATACGACACACGGTACCACAGCGCGGCCCGCTCTCGACCCGGACGTCGAGACGATGCGGCGCGTCGGTTACGCCCTGATCGATCGTCTCGTTGAACATCACAGCACTCTCCCCGACCAACCCGTTGCCAGACGTGGGACCCGCAACGACTTCGCCTCCCTGGTCGATGAAGCACTTCCGGAGGATCCGCACGCGCTGGACGAATGCCTGGAGTTCTTTTTCCACCGTGTCGTTCCCGACCTCACCCTGGTGAACCATCCGCGTTTTCACGGCTACATCCCGTGTCCCTCCAGTTTCGCAGGCGCCATCGGCGGCATGCTCGCCGCTGGAACCAACCCGTTTTCTGGAAGTTGGCTTGGCGGCTCGACCGTTTGCGCACTCGAATTGACAGTCCTCGGCTGGATCAAGCAAATGCTCGATTTCCCACTCGACTCCGGAGGAATCTTTACCAGTGGTGGTTCGTTGGCCAACCTTGTCGGACTGGCTGCCGCCAGAACACGCGGGGGAGACGCGGCCTTGAAACGTGGTGTTGTGTATGTTTCACCTGAAGGCCACGCGTCTCTGCGAAAATCCGCAGCCGTCCTTGGATTTCCCAGAGATGCCATCTGCAACGTACCCACCAACCGCGATTTCGAGATGGACGTCGACGCGCTGCAGGAGTGCATCGCTCGGGATCGTCGTGCTGGCCGCCTGCCCTTGGCCGTCGCCGCCACCGCCGGCACCACCAATTCTGGTGCGATCGACCCGCTCGCTACCATTGCGGACCTCTGTGCGAGCGAAGACCTCTGGTTCCACGTCGACGCCGCATACGGTGGATTTGCGGCGATCAGTGCACGCGGCAAACATCTCCTGCATGGTCTGAACCGCGCCGACTCCCTGACACTCGATCCACATAAATGGCTCTATTGCCCCATGGGCATCGGTTGCGCACTGGTCCGGGATCCCGAACTACTCAAACGCACTTTCTCAGCTGACGGCGAATACCTCGCCGACCTGCCCACCGACGAAGTCAACTTCCTCGACCACGGACCCGAGCTTTCACGGCCGGCCCGCGTCATCGCAGTCTGGATGTTACTCCGGTCGGCAGGCCGAAAGGCACTGGCCAGGCAAATTGAACACGACATGGAACTGGCGCACCTTGCCGCGGACCTGCTGCGCACGAACCCGCGTCTGGAAGTCCATGCCCCAGTTCTTTCCATCGTCACCTTTAGACATCGACAACAACCTCACGAAACGGAAGCGGACCGCGCACTACGAGACACGAAACTGATGGAAGCCACGCTGGCGAGCGGCGAGTTGATGTTGTCCACAACCACCCTGGCACACCGCACCACTCTCCGGCTGGTCGTGATGAACCATCGGACCACGGCGGAAGAAGTCCAACGTAGCGTCGCACAAATCCACAAACTCATCCAATAGGATCTGGTAAACCGTATGTATTGTCGCCCACCCATCAGCTGCTATGATGCCCGTGCCTGACCACTGGTCGCCGTGGATGATTCTAGGAGTCATGACCCCACTGTGGATTCGACAAACCACCTGACAACGCCCCGTCAAATCCCCCTCCCCAACGCTGCTTCCCCGGCCGCCGCGTCCCCTGCTCAATCAAAAGGCTGTCGCAACCTACTACTGGGGTGCGGTTGCCTGATCGCTGTGGGCTTTGTGATTGCGGCCGTGGGTTCGTACTGGGTCATGAGCAACTGGCGTTTCCTGGCCGCTGAAACCGGTAGCCTGGTGATCAAGAGGGCCATTCGCGAACTACAGATTCCAGCGGAACAACGCCGACGGATCGACCGTCGCCTCGATCAACTCGCGCAACAATACGCCGACGGCGACCTTAGCGACGAACAACTCGGTCACATCCTCAAGGTCATCAGCGAGAGCCCCCTGTTGCCAGCGGCCTCCGCACTCGTCGTGGAACGCCAGTACCTCGACGACTCGGGACTGGACGCCGACGAAAAAGAAGACGCGCGCCGCGAGATCCAGCGGTTTGCCTATGGCTCACTGGACGAATCGATTTCACCAGACACGGTCAGTGCCGTTCTGGATACGATCAGTGATCGTGAGAGCCCGGAGGGCCCACGGACGTTTCGGCAATCGCTCACGGATGACGAACTGCGCGATTTTGTCGTCGCCGCGACGGTGGCCGCCGACGAGGCCGGAGTCCCTGCGGAGGTCCCCGAGATCAATTTCGCTGACGAATTTGACAAAGCCGTCGATGAAGCACTCGCACCCGGCACGCCTAATCCCTGACCGCGATCGAGCGAGTCCTGCTGCGTTCCCCGTTACAGGGAGGCCTGTCATGCCGGAACCCACGCCGCCAACCGACCCCCAGACCGCCGCCCAGGTTTTTCTCGCCCTGCGCCATGCGCT
This sequence comes from uncultured Pirellulaceae bacterium, assembly GCA_964542185.1. Classification (GTDB taxonomy): domain Bacteria; phylum Planctomycetota; class Planctomycetia; order Pirellulales; family Pirellulaceae; genus UBA9264. The sequence continues at coordinate 1,061 of CAZITS010000382.1, read as the reverse complement.
GGCAGATAGCGCATTTTTGCGGCGCTATCTCTATACGGAGGAGTCAGCGCGTTTCCTGGGGAGCACCCATAAATACGGTATTCGCCTGGCGATTCAGGTCCAGGAACTGGACCTCATTCGCCATCTCTGCGGCAACGCCGGGGCAGAGGCGACCAACAAACTACAGACGTACCTGTCGCGGCGGCTGATCCCCTCGCTTCCCGCTGAATTCGTCACCGCGGTCGACGTGCCGGCATCCGTACCCACTGATCAGTCCGGTGACCGATGTCGCGCTCTCGCCGAGCAATCGCTCGCTCGCGAACTTCCCGCCAGCCTTCCTTACGCGCACTATTTCATGGAGTTGACACGGATGGCAACGCAGCAGGACCCGCGCTGCGTCACCTCGCCCCGACTCGAAGAATTCTCCGCATATCTGGGACACTGTCACCGCAACACGATGGCTAAGGCCCGCCACCGGCATCCCGAGTTGTGGGATCAGACCCAGGGACATTACGTACTCGACTCCCGTGGCACCTCCTTTGCCATCCATTTCGTTCAACAATTACTCAGACAGAACCTCTTGAACCCGGGTACACGCTTCATCGATTTCGGCAGCGGCATCGGGACGATGATTGCGACGGTGCACTACTACAGTCCAGCGCATGCAACGGGTATCGAGCAGCACCCCGGCCTGAACCGCCTCGCGCACTGCCTGCTGAAAAAACTGTCCCGACTGAAAGCCTATTCCCGTGCGCACGTCAGTTTAAAAACGGGAAACGCATTTCACCCCGAGGTCATCGATCTCAGCCGTTACGATGTATGCTACGTCTACTCGCCTTTGGGTATCGACGTGATTAAAGCGGACGCTGTACTGGACCGTCTCCGCGTGGGCGCCGTCTTGATTTCCAACCGACGTCCACGGCGTTTCCACGACCGGGTTGAAACCTTACCGGAAATCGGTGGTCTTGCCGCCTATCGCAAATTGGCGCCGTGAACCCGGCGAACTTTACCGGTGAATCCAATCCGGATAAAGACGGCTCCCCAGACCGGCAGTGCGAGGCCAACGAAACTCAGCCAGGGAA
>CAZITS010000381.1:0-5778 GCA_964542185.1 uncultured Pirellulaceae bacterium | reverse complement strand
CTGCGCTATGATGGGCTTTCTGATGGCCCATGGAGTTCACTGTAGATTGTTCCCAAAGTGGCCCCTTGCAGTGTGATCGGGGTGTCTTGCACAAACACGCATTGACGAACCTGGGCATGTCAACAAATCGGACACCGGACGAACCGCTCTTGAGCCCTCATTTGTTGGCTCAGCTTGAACGCCTGGAGTTGGTGACTCGCAAGATGTTTCGCGGCCAGATGAAAGGCGAACGCCGTAGTCGACGTAAAGGGCAGAGCGTCGAGTTTGCGGATTTCCGGAATTACGTTCCCGGGGACGATTTGAGGTTCATCGACTGGAACCTCTATGCGCGTCTGGAGAAACTGTTCCTGAAGATTTTCATGGAAGAAGAAGATCTACATTTTTACGCGTTGTTTGATGCTAGTGGATCGATGGATTTTGGTGAGCCCAGTAAGTTTTATTACGCCAGGCAACTGGCCGCCGCACTTGGTTTTGTGGGCCTTTGCAGGGCCGACCGGGTAAAAGTAGAAGCGTTAGGTGCCTCACGTCAGTTTCCAGGCTTGGCTCTGCGCGGCCGGCACAATCTGCCGCGACTACTCGAGTACCTGGATAATGTGGAAGCGAACCAGAATGCTTCCTTGGAACAAAGTATCAAGGACTTTTGTTTACGTAACACGGGCAAGGGGATTCTCGTGTTGATTACCGACCTGATGGACAAGAATGGATACGAATCTGCTTTGCGGCTGCTGGTGGCCCAGCAGATGGACGTGTTTGTGATTCATCTCCTCAGCCCCGAGGAAATGGATCCAGATGTGACCGGCGACCTGCGTCTCGTTGATTGTGAGGACGCGGATGTGGCCGAGGTCACGATTAGCCGACCTTTGCTGGAACGTTATCGGCGGACGCTGGCGAGTTTCATCCAGCAGGCCCGCGAGTTCTGTACTCGACGTGGAATGGTGTACGTCGCCACCACGACAGAGAATCCTGTCGAAGATCTGGTGTCCAACTACCTGCGGCAACGGGGCCTGGTACGGTGAATCCAGTACAGTTTTTCTCCCAGCCATGGCTGAATGGAGCGACCTGGGTGGCGCTGTTGGCATTGCCCGCAGCGATCGTGCTGTTGTATTTTCTCAAACTCAAACGCCAGCCGCTGGAAGTACCGAGTACATTTCTGTGGACTCAGGCGATCGAGGATTTGCGGGTCAATACGATCTGGCAGCGTTTGCGCCAGAATCTCCTGTTGTTTCTGCAGTTGTTGCTTGTCGCGCTCGCTATCTTGGCATGCCTCCAGCCTGGTTGGCGGGGCAGTCAATTGGTAGGGGATCGTTTTATCTTTGTCCTGGACGCCTCAGCGAGCATGCAGGCCACCGATGTGGCGCCGACCCGTTTGGAGTCGGCCAAGCAGACCGCCCTGGGCTATATCGACGAGATGAAATCGGGTGACGTCGCCATGGTGATTAGCTTCTCAGAAACGGCCAGAGTGGAACGCGAATTTACCGACAACCGATCTCGTTTGCGGACTGCGATCAAGAATATACGGCAGACAAATCGTCCCACGGACTTGTCGGAAGCGTTGCGCGCCGCAGTCGGGCTGGCGGCGCCGGGCCGTTCTGCCTTCGAGGCGGGAGATGTGCAAGTTGCAGAAGCCAAGCCGGCAACGATGTACATTTTTTCAGACGGAGGGTTTCCTCAGGTTGACAGTTTTACCGGTTTATTAGAGTTCGCCGAAAACCAGGATACTGCCGTCCAGGAGCAACCACCTCTGCGTGGTTTGCGTCCGGTGTTTATTGCTGTGGGTGCTGCGGATACTCCGGACAACGTGGCTGTAGCCGCGTTTACAACGGAACAAAATCCTCTGGATGAAGAGCAAACTCAAGCGTTTGCGCAATTTGAGAACCACGGTGTGGGTGAAGTAGTGATTGACGCGGAGCTAACACGAGACGGCGTATTTCTGGATGCGGCTCGGGTACGGGTACCTGCCAAGAGGGAGGGAGTTGCAGGTAATGTTGCGAGCGTCACTTTCAGCCTGGGGTCGATGAATGAGGGCGTGCTCAAGATCGATATCAAGGCTGCTGATGCACTGAGCATAGATGATGTTGCTTATGCAGCGCTCAATCCCTCGCGGCGTTCAAAAATCCTGGTGGTGACCGCTTTCCAGGGTGGGGCCCCAGCGAACCAGGCGCTGGTGATCGCGATGAAGACTTCGGCCATTGAGCGACTGGCCACCATTGATTACGCGGATACGGCGATCCTGCGAGACCCGCAACACCAGCAGCTGGCGGCGGGGGGAACTTACGATTTAATCATCTATGACCAGGTGCAGCCCACTGAAATGCCGCAAGCCAATACACTGTTTTTTGGTCGCGCTCCACCTGCGGGTGGTTGGTCATTGACGCCGGTGACGGACGATCGGGCCCCCGTCATTATAGATACAGACAAGCTCCATCCATTAACTCGATTGTTGAACCTGAATAACGTGGTGATTCTCAACAGTGGGATCGTTGTTGCACCACAAGGGGCCACAGAGTTGATTACAGGCAACATAGGTAGTTTGTTTGCGATCTCCCCACGCCAGGGATTTGAGGATGCGGTGCTCGGTTTTGGAATGCTGGCCGCGGATGACCAGGGAGGGAGCTGGAATACGCAGTGGTGGCGAGACCGCAGTTTTCCTGTCTTTATTTACAACGTGGTGCGCTACTTGGGGGGGAGCCTGGGGACGTTGTCGACACCATCGTACCAGCCAGGCGCACCCGTATTGATTCGCACCGAAGGCACTATCGACACGGTTCGAGTCGTCAAGCCGGATCGGACTAGTACTGACTTGAGCCGCGATGGACAGGCCACATTTGTTTTTGATGACGCGCAACAGCAGGGTGTCTATCAGGTCTACGAAAGGGGCCAATCACGACCGCTGCAGCAGTTCTCCGTCAACCTTTTCGATGCGATGGAAAGCGATCTGCTGGTGCGGGATCTCAATATCAACGACACCACTGTGAAAGCGACTGTGGGTCTGATACCCATTCGTCGAGATCTTTGGAAATGGCTGGTGTTGCTCGCCCTGGGGCTGCTGGCGTTTGAGTGGTACGTCTACAACCGGCGAGTCTACATTTGACCTTTCAGAGGCGCGGTCGGCTTGTCGCAGCTTGCGTCGACGGTAACTCCGCGTAGCCTAACGCGTTGGCGGCGCATTGAGGTCGAACATTTCAGGCCCCGCATGCTCAGTGACGACGTGCCCAAAGAGCGTGTGAGCGTTTGCGTCGTAGATCGTGACGGGGAGCAGTTGTCCTGCCTGACGCGGGTTTCCGTCCCAGACAACAATGCGATCGCAGTGAGTACGCCCCGTCATCTGGATGATGGGCCCTTCACTGGGGTGACGGAGTTCGCGTTTGCTGGGGCCTTCTACAAGGACGTCGACACTGCGTCCCAGGAACGCTTGATTGTCGGCTTCACTGATTTGGTTTTGCAGGGACAGCAGGTCCTGATTGCGTCGTTGCTTCACTTCCAGTGGTACGTCATCTGGCAATTGGTCGGCAGCTTTGGTGCCCGGCCTTTCACTGTACTTGAAGATGAAACTGTTCTTGAATCGATACTTGCTTACTGCCGCGACGGATTTGTCAAAATCGTCTTCGGTTTCACCACAGAATCCGACGATGAAATCGCTCGAGATGGCAGTCCCGGGAATCGTTTCACGAATTCGAGTCATCATTTCGTCGTAGATCTCGAAGGTGTACCCCCGTTTCATCCGCTGCAAAACCCGATTTGATCCGCTTTGCAGCGGAAGGTGCAGATAGGGGGAGACCTTAGGGAGATCGCGTATTGCGTGTAGCAAGTCGTCGGTCATGTCACGAGGGTAATTGGTAACGAATTTCAAGCGTTCGATACCTTCGATCTGGTGCAGACGCGCTAATAGATCGGACAAGCGGGTTACGGTGTCACCTGATTGGTGACGGTAGCTATTGACTGTTTGGCCTAACAGGATGAGTTCACGGGTGCCTTGATCGGCAAGTACACGTGCTTCGGATTCGATTTGTTCCGGGGCGCGACCTTGCTCCGGACCACGTGTGTTTGGTACCACACAATAGGTGCAGAATTTATCGCAACCAATTTGGATCCGCAGATACGCCTGATAGGGCGAAGACCGCATGTCGGGGTCGCGCAGCGGATCGAAAGTTTCGTGGCTGCGTTTGATTTCCTCGAGTGATCCCTCGCGCCGCCCTAGTCCGACGGCAAGTTGTTGTTCTGTGCCGGATCGGGCCTCTTCAATCAACCTGGGTATTTCCTGCAACTGACCCGGGCCGACTACGAAATCGACGTAGGGAGCACGTCCAAAAATCAGCTGCTGATCTTTTTGGGCCATACACCCCATCACACCGATAGTGACATCAGGGTGTCGCTGTTTGTGATCTTTGAGCTTGCCAAGTGAACCGTAGGTTTTTTCTTCGGCTTGCTGTCGAACACTACAGGTATTGAACAGTACCGTATCCGCTTGTTGAGGCTGGCTGGTCAGTTCGTAGCCCTGACGGCGCAAATTAGCCACCACCATTTCACTGTCCAGCATATTCATCTGGCAGCCAACGGTTTCAATGTAGAGTCGTTTGGGCATGGTGGCGTAATTTCGAGCTGGCGAGTCAATCGATGTCAGGCCAATATTGAACAACCATCCTACCGCGCCGGGCGGCTGAGCAAAGCGGGGCTTTGACGTGGGGTAGGCGGAAGGTGTTCAGGGTGTTGGACGCGACATTGGATCATCGGATCCATGAAACAACCTGGAGAGGGCCGCCTGACGGAACTGGAAAATTTTGCGCAGATCGTGTTTCACAAAAAGGCCGTGGACCAGCGCTCCACCAGGAACGCGGTAATCGACGATGTCGCGAACGACGGTATTCGAGCCAGCTTCCAGGAAAATGTGTTCATGGTGCCAGCGACGATAGGGGCCTTTTAATTGTTCGTCGACAAACCGGAATGGTGGTTCCCAATCACGGATTCTGGTTTTCCAACGCACGGGAAGACCATGGAGGCGTAAACGGTAGTCGATCAGGGTGCCGGTTTGAATGTCGAGTGGAGGCGATGTGAGGACTGCAAAGTGTAGCCAGGCGGGTGTGATACGTTCCAGTTGAAACGCATCCGCAAAAAAGGAAAAAACGTCTTCCCGCGATCCCGGCAGAGTCTGCTCTGCCACCAGCTGAAACTCGCCAGGAACTTCGCGGCGCGGCCCAATCGAAAGCGTTGGTCCTGATCCAGTTGGTGGCAGGGGGGACGGAGTGGTGCGCGGAGGACTGGTAGTCATGGGGCCTCATTTTGCCTTGCAGGTGGAAAATTGAAAAGTGCTGAAGAGACGTTCGTCGCAGGAGCCGGGCTGGTGTCACAGAGCCAGAACCGACTGCGTTAATCCCAAGGGGCGTTGGTTCCACGGGTGGGGTTGGGTATACAGGAACCAGGAAGGCTCTCGGACGTGTAGAGCCCCGGTGTTTATGGATTTGTTGGGGGATGGCGACTCATGCCCAAGATCTGGGAAGGCGAACTGGCCGGCAGCGGCTCTCAATTTGCGGTGGTGGTTTCACGCTATAACGAGTCGATTACGGCGCGTCTGCTCGAGGGAGCCCTGCAGACACTGGGGGAGGCAGGGGTGACAGAGGATGCGATCCACGTCGCGTGGGTTCCAGGGGCCTGGGAGATTCCTCTGATTGCTGCCAGGTTTGCTCGCTCCCGAGGTTACGCAGGCGTGATTTGTCTGGGAGCGGTCATTCGGGGCGAAACGACACATGATCAGTACATTAACCAGCAAGTGAGCGAGAGCCT
>CAZITS010000380.1:0-5782 GCA_964542185.1 uncultured Pirellulaceae bacterium | reverse complement strand
CCAGGCCCCCATTATGTTGCTGCAATAGAATGGCCGCCGTGCGTTCTGTTTCGCATTGTGTCAGCGCCGTAATCGCTTCTGCTGCGATACTGTCGGATGTTTTCAGCAGTTGTTTCCATGGCACTACACGACACCCCAGGCTTTGCAACGAGCAGAGGACTGATTGGGGAGCGGCATGTCCACCATGGCAGTGGATCTCAATCCGGTTGATGTCACTGCGGCAGACCACGAGTTCTTCGGCGGTTGATGCGGTTTTCCAACGTCCAAACAAAATCCGATTACACGGAACCTGATCCAGTGGGAGCTCAGATTGACCACGAAAAAAGTGCGCTACAACCTCGATCGCACCGGGGCCCTCAATCACGATACTGGCAATCGCGCCGCGCCCCAAAGGTGTGAGCATTGCTGCCTGACAATGGCTTGCATCACAACCCGAGCGCCCGCTAGTTGGTGGTTTTGCAGAGGCCATCAGGGCTACTCGACGTGGCTGAGGAAAATGCCTGCAAGTACCAGATGGGGAACGTAAGTTGCTGTCCTCAGTTCGGAGTGAAAGCGGGGTGCGTTGCCACCCGAAAGAAAAAGGAGCGCGCTGTCTGAGTGTTTTTTCTGGTAGTTGTCTAATACTTGCTTGATTGCTCCGATGGCTCCCCAGAACAGGCCACTCTCAATTGCATCGTGTGTGTTCTTGCCGATGACCGGTGTGCTCTCAGCGGTGTGGGAAAAGGCTACCCTTGGTAACAAGTCTGCATGGTCGGATAAAGCGGCTGCTGTAATTTGTGGTCCGGGAAGAATCACGCCGCCCTGGTAGACTCCCTGGCCGTCAATCAGGTCGATCGTAGTTGCCGTGCCGGCATCAATAACAATCGCCGGTTTGGTTTGATCACGTACACGGTTTACCGCGCAGGCTGCGGCAAGTCTGTCTGTACCAACGGTGTCAGGACGCTCCACATCACAGCGCATAGGAAAATGATCAGGCGTCAGCACTGTAATCTGATCAGCTGGTCTTGAATGCGCAATCTGGCGGTGTAATTCCTTTTGGAAGTCTCGTTGAACACTGGAAATCCGCCAATCGTGCGGGTGAAGTGGCAGCTGCTCAAGCCAGTGCGCAAAGCCCTGCAGATTGGTGGGCAGTTGTAGCACTGTATGCGGGGCCAGCTGTTCCAGAGACAGCAGAGTCTGTTGAGGAGACGGCTTGTTGTACTGTCCGCATTTGACAGCGCTATTGCCAACGTCGACGGCAATCAAGGGATTACATGGTGCGCTCACTTGAGTCCCCGGCCGAGCTGTGCTGTGATTGCCCGTGTAAGGTCATTCAAACCCTGCCCGGTCACGGCTGAGACGAGAAGCACAGGGGCTTCGAGTTGGCTTTGAAGGTCGTTCTGGACAGTTTCGGCTGAGCCAAGTTCGGCTTTGGTGACGACAAGGATCTCAGGCCGTTCGCCAAGCAGCGGGTTGTACTGGAGCAGTTCGTTGCGGATAAGACGATAGTTGTCGCCGGGTTGACTGCCGTCTTGTGGCTCTGGTTCGATCAGATGCACCAGAATACCAGCTCGTTCAATATGACGGAGAAACTCATGGCCCAGACCGATTCCCGTGTGGGCCCCCTCGATCAGGCCTGGTATATCCGCCATGACAAATTGACGGTCCGAGTCGACGGTGACAATCCCGAGGTTCGGGCGTCTGGTCGTAAATGGGTAGTCAGCGATTTGTGGGCGTGCCCGTGAAAGGCGGCTGAGTAACGTACTCTTGCCCGCATTGGGTTTCCCGATTAATCCGACATCGGCGATTGATTTCAGTTCCAGAATCAGCTTTCGCTGTTCTCCGGATTCCCCCAGGCTTCTCTGGCGGGGTACCTGATTAGTAGCGGATTTGAAATGCGTATTGCCGCGGCCGCCTTTTCCACCTCGAGCGGCAACGACACGATCGCCGATTTCGACCAGGTCTTTGAGCACAAAATCGCGTTTGGCATCGATAATGACCGTACCCGGTGCGACTGGAATGATGACATCACTTCCGGATCTTCCGTGACGATTCGCGCCACGACCATGTCCCCCCGATTGTGCCTTCCACTGTTTACGGCGAACGAGCGCGGCGAGTGTGTCCACGTCTTCCTGGGCAACGATGATCACGTTGCCTCCGTGGCCGCCATCACCCCCATTGGGGCCTCCGCGAGGAACAAATCGCTCACGGCGAAAACTGAGGCAACCATCTCCCCCGTTTCCAGCGATCACTTCGATCTGGACGCTATCGACAAACATCCGGGACCATCAAAGAAAGGACGGAACATCTGGTCCGGCCCTTGCGAGTTGCCAGACTGCGCAGGCGATTAAGGAACACAGCCCCCAGAAACGTTAATCTTGGATCAGCCGAGTTGTTCTAGATCACCACTGATTTGATCGACACGGCGCACGTGTTGATTATCAGCTGGCAAAACGGATCTTCACAGTGGAGACCGTTTCAGTTCGCCTCGGCGACCACATTAATCCGGCGACCTTTACGGTCGAATTGGACCACCCCGGTCGTCAGCGCAAAGAGCGTGTAGTCCTTACCCTGGCCAACATTTGCCCCTGGGTGAAACCGGTTTCCCACTTGGCGAACGAGAATGTTGCCAGGTTCTACTTTTTCACCACCAAACCGCTTTACACCGCGACGTTTGGCATTTGAATCGCGACCATTGCGGCTCGATCCTTGACCCTTCTTATGTGCCATAGTTCTCTCGATCGGGAGACCACATTTGAACCAGCTGTAATTATTAACGATAGGTCCATAGGTAATCAACCCGTTCAGGAAGACCGTACAGGTCTAACAGCTGTTGCTGGCCAGTTGGGTCCTTGACTGCGGGAACGCCGAATCGAATCTCTTTTTCGTGCTCAAAACGGGCGTCTCCAGGGCGCCAGAAGTTCAGCTGGAGTACTTTGTGGGTGAATTTGCGGCCTGTACCTGGTGCGTCGCCGGCCTGATAGGCCCCTGCGGGATCTTCAAAGCGAAACGCGTTACTGAGGCCTTTCACAAAGACTGAAAAATAGTCGATTCGGGGATCCACATCTTCCCAGGTGATAAGTCCCCAGACTTCATGGCTTTCTCTGGCGGAGCTCAACGGAATGTTTTCCTGAGTGATCGATACCGTGTTGTGGAAATCCTCGGCAGCTAACGAGGAGGTCCCCGGCACCTTGCCTGGAAATTCACGCAACAAAATCGGTTTTTTGGCCGCGGGGATCACACGATCCAAGTACGATTTTTTATGTTCGTGGCTTGTCAGAATGAACAAGGGGAAGAAGCGGCGATGTTGGAAACTCTTCGTTTCGACAGAGGGAAAAGTAGTAAGTTCTGTGTCAGTAATGGTTTCTGGCTTGGGAGAAGTTTCCCCACCGAGGTACCTGACACGATAAACCAGATACCAGACCAGCTTTTGCTGCATCTTGCCGGATGCTTGTGGCACATCGACCTGAAGCATTCTCATGGGTTTGAACGAGAATTCCAGGTTCCAAATCTGGCGACGGAACACCACGCGACTTGCCTTGGCGTACAGCGTGTTGGAGGCAGCCGTTAAATTAGGAGCCGGATCCCAATCCAGATCGTTTTGTCCTACGGTCAGTTCGACCAGCGGTCGGGGGCTCGAAAACGTTTCTCCAGACAGACCCTCGATCGGGATGGTGCGAAGAATCCCCTTGGCGAGGTTGCGGCTTCCACGTGCATCCTGGGCGACCAGGCAGTTGGGCCACAGCCCTGCGATAACTGCAAGGCTGAATGCCAGATTGACGACGATAGACCGGGATGGGAGACGAGCTTGCATCGGACGATTCCTGCGCAGCGTATCGGTAGACGTATGGGGCGCCAGGTGGGCTAGACCGAGCGTTTAGTATAGTTGCCTAAATTATCCAGGGTCAAGAATTTCCCTGTTTTCACCCCTGTTTCTTTCTTGTGTATTTGCTTCCTGTCCGCACGGCAGGGGTGTGGTTGACCAGCGGAGACGGTTCGATTTTCTGACCTGTTTCCTCGCGGATATGCTATTGAGTTGACCTGTGCGCGACGCTGCTGGCTGCCGATCGGGTTGCAGTGATCGAGCGTATTTCCCTGATTATTAGAGTCCTGGGAGCCAGCGAGCCTGCCAGCGAGTTGGTTTTGTGCTTTTCCACGCGGTATTCAGGTGGCAGGCAACCGTCGGTGTCGCTGGTCTTGGTGCTGTACATCACTAGTTTGTGGCGTGCGGTCTGTCGGTTGTGCCTCGTTGGCCGTCTCGAGTTGAAGTTCGTCATCGGGGGCCAGCATCATTTCGCCTGCACCAGCATCGGGACTGTCAGATCGGTCGAATTGCCCTGACATGATACTACCCGGGTCGATCCATTTTCCATTTTCGTCAAGTTGCATTGTGCCGAGGTGAAAGTCCAGGAACCGGCGATTGACTTCGTACGTAGCCCAAACGCCCATAAAATCGTCTTGCGCTTGCTGTAGCGAACGGAGTGCGTCGGCAATATCACGAGCTGCAGTGACGCCCTGGGCGGTGCCGCGCTCTTCAACCAGTGTTTGAATCTCATCGTTCAATACGATCTGGTCGATGGCTGAAAGGACTGCAATTCTGCGCGACTCAAAATTCAGTTCATTCAGCATGAGCGTCCGCAGCGCACCACGTAAAGTTTGGGAGACACCATCGATGAACTGGTAATAGGTCCGTTTCGCTTGTTGGTAGTCGATTAGTACCTGACGGTATTGGTTGCGTTCCAGCAACCGTGTCAGGGGAGCATCAAATCGCATTCCGAAACGCATATGGCCGGTTGTTGCACGGAAATCCAGGGGGTTGTCACCAACGGTGTCCAGATCTCCTTCAACGACCAGATCGAGTACGCCTTCCAGATCGTTGGCCACGTAGGCTATGGCTCGCCAGGTGTCCATCAAGGCGGCGCGGGCATTCATCCAGTCTCGCCGGTACTCACTGGCGATTTGCAGTGCTTCGTTCGAAGGCATGTCAACGGAGATTAACTCGATCGAATCTGCACGTGCCCGAGCTTGGACCAGAGAGAGATCGAGAATGTCGGAATTCAAGTCCGAGATAAGACCGGGAACCTGGTACAGGAGCTCCGATTCGACCTGTGTGTAAAGGTCACTGGGAGATGGTTTGGGGTCGGCATTCAACAATTGGTCGAGTTGTTGCAGAAAGCTCTCCAGTGGTGTGACATAGGTCTCGAATTGTGTTGTTAGTCGTTCTTGCTCACGCTCCAGCTGCTCGGTGAGTCTGTCGAGTCGTGTGACGTCGAGGATGGCCGGATCAATATCGACTGGAAGTCGTGTTTGCGAGTCGATCGCGAGAGTTTGTTCCGGAGTTAAGGGGCCGGAATATTCGACCGACAATTGTTTCAGGGCTGCCCGCCGCGACGGAAGTATCTTCTTCAATCGCACAATGTCCGCGCTGGACCGACGCAGGTTTTCATTTGCCAACTGGTTTCTAATCGTTTGAATGGTGGCCACGTAGTCACGCAGTTGGGTCAACGCGAGGGCGACACCGTCGTTCCACGGAATTGTGGGGACTTCTTGCCCTTCGACTTCGACAAACTCCACGTGTGACATAAGTCGTTCGTTGACTTGTCCAACACTCAAATTCAGGAGCGTCGCTTGCTCTTGAATTGGCGTGATCGCAGTGTCCAGCAGGTTGAAATCGTCGAGCATCGAATCTTCGATGCGCACCGGCAGGCTCGGCGGCAATCCCAGGTCGGATTTGAACGTTTCCAGGAAGCTCTGGTAACCAGCTTCTGCCGTGATCAAGCCAAACTCGGCTTCGTACAAAGTT
>CAZITS010000379.1:0-5796 GCA_964542185.1 uncultured Pirellulaceae bacterium | reverse complement strand
CAGCACGGCTCCTGGAGATGATGCTCCGGGAGGGCAGCCTGTTGTTCAGATTGACTCCGCAAAGGCTCCCGGTGCCCTGATTCGCAATGGCGTCCTGGAGATTCATGAAGCGGGGCAGGGCGGTAACCGTTGGCTCTCGACACGCAAGGCGATCGACTGGACCCCCGCCGCGGAGGGTGAGTGGATACAAGTGACGTTCGATCTTGTCGATGATAAAGTGGATCCTGCTGGCAAATCTGCGGCGCGCATCGGGTACTACATCGCACTGCACGATTATGACGACAGCAGTTCGCGGGCCGGTGGAAACCTGCTGGTCGATGGGAATCCCGGCGGGCCGACGTACGTTCAGCTCGATTATCCTGGTTCTGACCAGCGCAGCCTGGGAGCGATTACGGAAACACAGTATCGCCCAGGACGCAATTACGGCGTTCGCATCACACGCCTTGGTGGCAATCAATTCCGCTTGCAGCACGTGGTGGATTGGCTACCGGAAGACAAGTCGATCACGCTGCGAGAAGACGACTTGCCCAATGGCGGGTTTGGGGTGGCATATTGTTGTGACCGTAGTTTTCGCATCGACAACGTGCTTATCGAAAGTAACACGTCGCAGGGAGACGGTGCGGTTGACGCAGGCCTCTGGAAGGCCTTTCACGAGCAGTACCAGCGCCGTGCGGAGACGTTGCGCAAACAGATCGAAACACGTCGCCAGCAACGGCAGAAAAAACCGGGCCGCGTTGCCTGGGTGACCGACGTGGCGCGGCCGGCCCCCGTGGTTCATGTCCTGGAACGGGGGCTTTATGCGGAGCCGGGGGGCGCGGTCGTTCCGGGAGGTTTACTGCGTTTGACAGACGCGGACAACCCGTATGTCAACCCTGGACCGGAGTCCCAGACACGTTCCAGCGGCCGCCGTCGCGCTTTGGCAGATTGGCTGACTCGTGACGGATCACGTCCCGCAGCTCTGCTGGCACGCGTGTTCGTCAATCGAGTGTGGAAGCACCATTTCGGCCGTGGACTGGTTCCGACACCCGACAATCTGGGGCAGTCCGGGACACCTCCTACACATCTGGAACTGCTCGATTATCTGGCGACCGAGTTCGTCCGTGCGGGCTGGAGCATCAAGATGTTGAATCGCCAGATTGTGTATTCGGCGGTATATCAGCAATCGAGTGCGCCGCGTCGTGCAGCACTGGCGGTCGACTCGCAGAACCGCTGGCTGTGGCGTTTTTCTCCCAGACGGCTCGAGGCTGAGTCTGTTCGTGACGCCATGTTGAGTGCCTCTGGTGAACTCGATAGGAGGATGTTTGGCAGATACGTGCCGACGACACGCAGGCCCGATGGAAATGTCGTTGTAGAGGAAAGCCAACGTGGTTTCAGGAGACGTGGGATTTATCTGCAGCAACGGCGCACCCAGATCAATTCCCTGCTCGCACTGTTTGATGCACCGTCAATGGTCAGTACTTGTGGAGATCGCAACCGCTCGACGGTACCGTTGCAATCGTTGGCTTTATTGAACTCCACTTTTGTACGACAGCGCGCGCTGGGGATGGCGGGGCGAATTCTGGGTGAGTATCCAGCTGGCGAGTCTGCTCAAATCACACATGCTTTTCGATTAACACTGGGACGACCTCCGGTGAGCGCGGAGCACACAGCAGCCGTGGAGTTTTTGGGAAAACAACGATTGGTCTACGCAGCAGATGCAGATCGAGATCGCAGAATCTGGACCGACTTTTGCCAGATGTTGTTTGCCAGCAATGCGTTTTTATACGTCGAATAATCGAGCCGCGCCGGCGTGGACATGTCCAGGAGAGAACCGGAGTGAGACAGAGCATCAAATCATCGAAGCTGGCTGGTTTTCGAGTCAACCGGAGAAATGCCCTTACCTCCGCGGCCGGGGGTGTCGGGATGCTGGCACTTAAACAGCTAATGGCGGAGGACACGGCAAGCAATCACGGACGCTTCTCGGCACCGACAACCCACCATGTACCGCGCGCGAAGTCTGTCATTCTGCTGTTTCAAAATGGTGGCCCCAGCCAGATGGATCTGTTTGATCCCAAGCCGGAACTGGCACGCCAACAGGGGCGGCCCTATCCAGGTAAAGTCGAAGCACATTTTGACAAACAGGTACGCAACCTGTTGGCCTCACCCTTTCGCTTTGTTCCACGCGGCGGCTGTGGCATGGAGCTTTCGGAAACGTTGCCGCATCTGGGTGGAATCGCGGATGACATCACGCTGGTTCGTTCGATGGTCACGGATTCCGTTGATCATGAACAGGCGTTACGTGTGATTCACACCGGAAACCCATTTGCTGGGAAAGCGTCCTGGGGATCCTGGGTCGTTTACGGGCTAGGGACAATGCGCGAGGAGCTGCCGGCCTACGTCGTGCTGACGGACCCGGCAGGCTTGCCGATTGACGGAACTCGCAATTGGTCAGCGGGGTTCTTGCCTGCGGTGTACCAGGGGACACAGTTTCGTTCTCAGGGTTCCGCGGTCTTGAATCTGTCCACTCCAGGTGATGTCAGCCCGCTCGCGCGGCGACACCAGTTTGATTTGCTGCGGCAATTGAATGCGGAGCATCTCAAGGGACAGCCACAGGATGCTGAGTTGCAGGCACGCATCAGCAACTACGAACTGGCGGCGCGAATGCAATCTGCGGTTCCGGCGGTGCTCGATATCGGTCGTGAAACGCAGCTTACCCGCAGGTTGTACGGTTTGGACAACCCGGTGACTGCCGATTATGGAAAACGCTGCTTGATGGCTCGTCGACTCGTCGAACAAGGCGTTCGTTTTGTCAGCATTTACTTGCAGTCACAGCCATGGGACACCCATAGCAAGAATGCGCAGAGTTTACGAGGTTTGTGTGCGCGGACTGATCAGCCAGCGGCCGCGCTCGTGACGGACCTCAAGCGGCGCGGATTACTGGATTCGACGATCGTTGTGTTTGCTGGGGAGTTTGGCAGGCTGCCGGTGTCGCAGGGACCCGATGGGCGTGATCACAATCGTCACGGATTTTCCGTGTGGCTGGCTGGCGGTGGTTTCAAGCGTGGCTATGTGCACGGAGCGACAGACGAGTTGGGGTATCAATCGGTCGAGGACGTCGTTTCGGTCCACGATCTGCACGCGACCCTGTTGCATGCGCTGGGGCTGGACCATCGTCAGTTGCATTTTCCGCACGAAGGTCGTGATGATAGCTTGACGGATGAACCTGTGACGGGCGCGGAAGTGGCCGATGGGTTGCTGGAAACAACGTCAGCTTGAGGCAAGGCCAGGTGACTTCAGGCCCCCTGATGCGCTCAGCTGGATGCAGTTTCTGGAAGCCACTGCTGGAAAAAGCGTAGCCAGTTCGCGTACAGGATGTTGTCGATGTCCTGATGGCTATAGCCGCGATCTGCAAGAATGGGGCCCAGTTGCTGTAGATCTGCTGCTGTCTGGAAATCACCAGGCATGTGGTTGGTGCCGCCGATGTCGCTGCCAATCGCGGCATGCTGCGAGTTGCCTGCCAGGTTGCAGATGTGATCGATATGGTTTGCCACGGCGGTCAGAGAAAGTGCGCCAGGGGTCGATCTGCCGTGGACCCAGCCCGGGACCAGCATCCAGGCATCAAGAACCGTTCCAATGATCCCGTCGCGCTCCAGGAGCCGCTGAATCTGTTCGTCGCTTAACTGGCGATCACCCGGTACCAGGGCGCGGCAGTTGTTGTGACTGGCAATCACTGGTCCCGTGAAGTCTTCCAGGGCCTGGTCGAGACTTTCATCGGACAGGTGGGAGACATCAAGAATCATTCCTAGCCGGTCCAATTCTGCCACCAATGCGTGCCCTGCGCTGGTCAAGCCGCCAGTGACCCCGGTTCCGGCAGCGTAACGACTGTGTCCGAAATGGGCCAACATGACGCTGCGCAGTCCGGCTTCCCACCAGGATTCTGCCTGCCAGGGCCCCAGGATGGGATCAGCGCATTCCATCGAAACGATAATCCCGATCGGGAGTGTGTCGGAAGGATTGTGTTCCCATTGTTGCCAATGGTTGTCCAGTTCCGTAGCCGATCGCAACAGACGGATTTCGCCACGCTGTTGGAGCGCGTGATAGTAGGATAGTTGGCCTTGGGCACTGGCGTAGGTCATTTCGGGAGTCGCGAAATCGAGATCGAGACGGCTGATCGGCTGACTGTCCGGTGCGACGCGCGCAGCCAATGACGATTGGCAGACGGCGATATGGCCGTCGCGCAAAGCCGGCAGGCTGACTGCAGCTCGAGTACGATCCTGGGCGTCGGTCATACCTTTTTCCGCTGCGTTGATTTCAGCCACAGTGGCCCTTTGATCACGATTGTAGGCCAGCGCGAACAACGCCAGATCGAGATGCCCGTCAAAGATCAGTTGCATTGGTGTTCTCCAGCAAAGGCAGTCGGGACATATTTGTTTTTCCTGCCGCTCCCACCATAGCGGGCTCTGGCAGTCGATTGAAGTGTGACTCCAACGGGAGGGCGCGCGAAGAGCTCTGGCTACGGTCGAGTCAGGTGTTACCTTTTACAACAGACGAGCGCGTAGTCTGCAACTCTGGTCGCAGCTAGAATTCTGATGGAGAGTGATGTGGTTCTTTGCCATGTCTCGCATCCGCATCGTAGGATGGGTAGTTTTCCGATAACAAGAGAGGGAACCTGTGGCAACGCTGCAATCCGAACCGGTGAAGATCGGTGTGATAGGCCTGGGACGTTTTGGGAAATTACACGCTGCGACATTGAGTGGATTGGCCGAAGCGGAACTAGTTGGGCTGGTTGCTCGGCGGCAGGCGAGTCTGGATGCAGTGGCCGAGGAGCATCCACAGGTTCGGGGTTGGACCGACTTGTCGCAAGCCATTGCGGAATCCGGCGCGGAGGCTTGGGTCGTTGCTTGTACCACGGCCTCGCATGTGGAAGTCACTAAGGAGCTGCTGGAAGCCGGAAAAGTGGTATTGTTGGAGAAACCAGTTGCCGCAGATCTCTCCGGGGCCCGCAGCCTGGAACCACTCGTCGCTCCGGATTCAAGCAATCTTATGCTGGGGCACATTCTGCTGTTTAATAGCGAGTTCCGCCAACTTCGTGACGAAGTAGCACAGCGTGGTCCGCTGAGCTATGTCAACTGCGTCCGTCATCGGCCCGATTCAATCGTGGCCGCCTTTCCGGATGAAAATCCGCTGCAGGCTGCCATGGTCCATGATTTGTATTGTGTACAAGCGCTGGTGGCTGGGGCGGACCCGCAGCACCTGAGCGCTCAATTCCACCGCACCCCGGATGGCCTGGTTGATCTGGCACTAGCCCAATTGAAATGGGAGAGCGGACTGGTCGCATCGTTTGCGGCTTCGTATCTCACCCCGGAAGGCATGCCACCCCGCGGTTTTGACCGAATGGAGTTATTCGGTAGTGGCTGGTCGGCACGGATTTGCGCCAATCCAAGACCACTCGAGGTGTGGGACCAACGTGCCCAATGGCCCTTGGCACTGGAGATCCTGGTGGGACCAGGAGGGGCGACAGGCATGATGGCGGAAGAATTACGTTGTTTCTGCCGGGTCGTCCGTGGCCAACAGCCGGTACCGACGGGCGCTACCTATCACGACGCGCTCCAGGTGCAGCAATGGATGGAGCAGTTGGAGTCGATTGCGGATTGACCGTGGCGGTGAAACACTGTCGCGGCCGGCTGACCAGAGATGGGGATCGGACACCGCGCTACCAGCTGTTGCACCCACTGCAGCTGCTGCACCCGCTGCAACTGCTGCACCCGCTGCAACTGCCGCATCCACTGCATCCACTGCAGCTGCTCTCGGTGGCAG
>CAZITS010000378.1:4417-5799 GCA_964542185.1 uncultured Pirellulaceae bacterium | reverse complement strand
CTGAGCGCGAGTGACAGCCCCAGTGACGCGAAGAAACCAACCGGAAAAATCCACAGCGAAAACCAGTAATCGTAGGCATAGCTAAACCACAGGGTAAATGCGGCCCCCAGCCAGGTCCCGCAGAAGACACCGAACGTTGTCGCCCGTGAAACAAACAGCCCCAGAATAAAAACCGCCAGCAGCGGGGCGGCAAAGGCACCAACTGTTTTCTTGGCCACGGTGAACACATCCCCCAGCTCTCCGACGAAACAGGCCAAGAATATCGCCAGCGCACCGATGGCCACGATGAGCACCCGAACCGTCCACATCTCTGCTGCCTCGGTTCGTGGCCGCTGGGCTGGCAACAGACGATCGCGGAAGTCAATCACCAGCGCAGTGGTGATCGAGTGCACCCCGGAATCAATGCTCGACATCGTGGCCGCCATCAGCGCCGCCACCAGCAGACCGACCAAACCGGGGGGAAACTTGAGCCGTACAAACTGAGACATGGCCTGATCCGCCAGATCCATCTCGACAATATCCGCATGCAGTCCAGCAGGGTGCTCCCGATAGTAGGCACTGACCTGCGTCGCCAATCCTGAGGTGCCGTCAACCGCTGTGCGATCCGTAGCGGGCACAAACGCTTCAATTCGCTGTCGCAAGGCAATCGCTTCGTCTGCGGTCGCCGTTTCCAGATGTTCCGCCAGTACCGGAGCCAAATCTTGTGGCGCTTGTTTAAAGTAGTTGAACAACCCCATCCCGATCATCAGCAGCCCCGGAATCACCACCAGTAACCCTAGCAGGGTTATCAAGAATCCCGACTGCGACGCCCGCGCATTACGCGCCGCAATGTAACGCTGCACCGCCACTTGATCCGCGCCAAACGCAGACAGCCCTTCCAGAAAACTGCCTACCAGAATCGCGATCGTGCCATAACGCACTGTCGGATCGAGCGAAAAGTCAAACCAGAGGTTTTCGCGCCCCTGGAAATAAGTGGTCACGATTTGCGCCGCGCCTCCCTCGGACTGGCCGATCAAGACCGCAGCGGCGAACAGAATCGTGCCAAAAAAAACAAAAAACTGCAGTACATCCGTCCACATGACAGCCCGCAGGCCACCCATCATCGTGTAGACGATCGCCACCACCCCCAACCCGACCGTGATCACGATACGATCGAAACCCGAAATGCCCGCAATCGCGACCGCCGCGGCAAACGTGGCGGCAGCCATCCAACCAATTCTCAACAGGATAAATAACGCACTCGCCAGGCAGCGCACGGAAACGTGAAACCGCTGTTCCAGGTATTCGTAGGCGGTGGTGCACTGGAGCTGCGCGTAAACCGGTATGAATACCCAGGCGACGACGGGACCCATTGCCCAGAAAGCCACAAGTGCCATTGCCAG
>CAZITS010000378.1:0-4407 GCA_964542185.1 uncultured Pirellulaceae bacterium | reverse complement strand
AGGCGGCTGCAGGGTACATCACAAAGCTGTTGGCGGAGAATAACGTCGCCATAACACTCAACCCAACCACAACCCGCCCCATCGAACGACCGGCTGAAAAAAACTCGTCTCGATTGGATTGGCGCCGCAGCGCCCATCCCAACCCTAGTGAGAATCCCAGATACCCGAATACAACCAGGTAATCGAAGAGGTGCAAAGACGAACTCATCGGATTCCAGCCGGCCTGTTTAAGCCTGCCCTCTCACTTCTTCCAAGAACCGAAACACCGATTCCAACCGATCCAGTGCGGTCCGCACACGCGACAATATATCCCAACCTGCGAACGCCTCCTGGATTTCTGGCTGAAAATGCCACTCAGTCCACCACGTTCGGGGTACCACATTGCAACAACATCTGGCGTACCTGATCGCGAAAACGCGTCCGCACATCGCGCGTCGGTGGCCGGCAACGGCTCGAATCGAGTCCCACCAGCTCCATACACAACTTATCAAGGTAACCATCACCACTGGTATACCGCTCCATCTCCGCCCACAGCTGATAGAAGGGCATTACCACTTGCATCATTTGTTGCTGCACGTCACCGTAGGCACCCGCTTCCAACTGCTCCCAAAGTCGCACACCCCACTGAGGCCCGTGGTTCGCGATGTGAAGTTCGATCGACCGTGCGCCGAGCATGTGGCTGGTCACAAACCGCAATTGATTATCAATCACACTCAGTCGGTCTGCGTACTCATAAACCACACGTTCAAACCCAAAAAACGCACCGTCAGGACTACTCCATTTGAGCCCTACCACATTGGGAAGATCGAGCAACCTCGAGACCATCCCATCAGAAACACCCATGCTGGTCCAATACGTGTTGTAGACAATCAAACCGACATCCGGCGCTGCTCCCGACGCGGCCGCGAGGTACTCAAAAAAATCGTCCTCGGTATGCGAAAAATAGAAAGGCGGAGAAACCTGCAGGTAATCAGCCCCAAGTTCGGCCGCGGCGCGGGACAACTGCGCCAATTCGCGCGTACTGGTTGTCTGTACCCCCACTGCAACGGGAATTTGTCCGTCTGCCGCTTCGATCACCGCGGCGGCCACGCGCAATCGCTCCTCAACGGTCAGCGTCGAAAAATCCCCCGCCCCTCCGCCTGATAGCAACACACCGGTCCCCTCCCGTAACCCACCGGCGCGTAGAAAGCGCACATGGCGTTGCATCGCAGCCAGATTCAATTCCAGATCGGCATCATGGAACATCGTGGGGATCGTGGTGTAACAGCCCTGGAGTCGCTGCTTCGAATGGTCGCGGTCCATCAAGTTATTTCCTTGCAACGTGGAAAAGCTTAGTGTAGCAATCCGTGAGGGAAGAACAGAGTGGCTGGCAAGTGAAAAGCGTCGCTTCGGTGAGAACAGCATGTGCGATCTGTTGGTCCTGGTCCGAGCTTTCCCCGACGGCCTCTGAAAAGTCAGCCCCCTGCGTTTCGGGACACAGTCACGACCGTCAGACCCCTTCTGCAATTTCTACCTGGCACGCTGGAAATACAAGAGGCGACACCGCATGACGGACAGTGATGGAAAGCAACACCTGCACATCTTCACGTCCCGCAGCCCCATTTCATCGAGAGACCCACTGCCATGGCAAAACTGAATCTGGCGACATGTCAATTTCAGGTAGAAAACACGCCCCAGCAGAACCTCCGAAACATTTCCCGGCAAATGCGTGTCGCCAGGAAACGAGGCGCTCACCTTGCGCACTTCTCCGAAGCCTGTTTGTCTGGTTACCTGGGTGCCGAAGTCAAGTCACTGCGCATGGTCAATTGGGATCTCATCCACAACGCACTGGAACAAGTACAGGAACTTGCCGCCTCACTCCAACTCTGGGTCGTCATCGGCTGCAACCATCGGCTCAGCTCTCCCCATAAACCGCACAATAGCCTGTATGTCATCGATGATCGTGGGCAACTGATCACTCGCTACGACAAACTGTTTTGCACAGGAAAGAATACCCGCGACGGTGACCTGAGGTACTACAGCCCCGGTCAGGAATTCATCACGTTTCAGGTCCGTAATGTCTGCTGTGGATTGCTGATCTGTCACGACTTCCGTTACCCGGAACTGTTTCGCGAGTACAAACGCCAGGGCGTTGAATTAATGCTCGTGTCATTTCACTGTGCTGGCATGACACGACGCGGATTTGAGCACTACCAATACTCCGTTCCCGCCACCGTTCAAGCTGCTGCGGCAAGCAATTACTACGCCGTCAGTGTCACCAATGGTACGCGCCGCTATGCGTTTCCAGGCATGGTGGTGGATGCGGAAGGAAAACTGATCTCTCGTGCACCAGCGCATCGCAACTCCGTCCTGGTCAATCGGATCGATACACGTCAACACTTGTACGACGCGTCAGCGGCCTGGCGTGAACAGTGTATGAACGGAACCTACCACAGCGGTCAGTGTGTTGACGATCTGAGAAGCTGGACACGAACAAAACTTTGATGAACAGCCACAATACGCTCCACTGGTGTTACCCGCACGGCACTCCATGGTTGTCACAGGACACAATTGTCCTGCCCGTCAGCAGCGACCTGCGATGAACAATGCCAGCCAATCTGTATTTCAGCGGAACCAGCCAGTCGGCCAGCATAAGCCTTCCTCGCTGCTGGCTATCAGCCCTCGTTTCTGACTATCAGCAATGTTCAAAAAAACACGCTTTGCTGTTGAATTCAAGCCGCAGGTGGCAGTATCGGCAATATCATTTCACCAAACGAACGTAGAAAATCGCACGCCTGATTTAGCGGCGACATGACATATGCCCAATCCGCTATAATCAAGCAACTTTGATTTATCTTGCGATCTCAGTCCTGGCATTGCGTGACCTGCGGTTGTTTCGATCGCGACTGAGTTACTTGACGACTGATAGTCACGCAAGGACTGATCTCAAGAACGGACGGACAGGATCCGTGACAAGCAGCAGCGACTAGTACTCGATCAATTCAATAAAGGATGAAATATGTCCCTCGGCAGCGACAAACCGCGTGCACGGCTTCCAATGGGTCACATCGACGTAATTGAAAACAAAAACAAGAAAGACGAAGAACCGGCCCGTTGGGCACGGATTCGACTCGAATACGAAGATGGAACCGAAGGCACGTTCCTGTTCACGTTCCAGGACACCATGAATGCATTGTCCAGAGCGTACACCCAAAGTGAAGATCTCGCCCACGCCGGAAAAGTAAAACTGGGACACGTTGCTGTGGTTAGCAATGCCAACCGCAAAGAGGGTGAACCAGAAACCTGGGCACACACCCGACTGCGTGACGAGGACGGTTCCGAAAATACGTTCCTGTTCTCGCTTGCAGAAATCGAAGCGGCAGCAGAAAGAACGGTCTCGCAAAGCGAAGATCTTCCACCCAAGGGTATCTTGCAGAAACTGCAGGACCTGCTGGATTAGCGAATACCCCAGGGACGGGCCACTTCCGGCACGAAAATGCGTGATGGGAGATCACAGCAGACACTCTACTGCCCAGACACACTACAACTCCAAACCATAAACCAGCGGCGCCCTTGGCTAATGGCTAATGGCGCAATCGGGCAACGCTGTCCTCAGCTGCTTCACGCCAGCTTTGCTGACTTGCGTTCCATTGAGATAGAGTGTTTCCAGACTGGCCATGCCTTCCAGATGCACTAACCCGGCATCGGTAATCTGTGTGTGCCGGAGGTTGAGTATCTTCAACTGGGTCATCCTTGCGAGGTATTCCAAGCCACGATCGGAAATTTGTGTGCTGCCCAATCGCAAATCGCGCAGCTCGATCAGCTTCTTAATACTCTGTAACCCCGCGTCGGTAACAGGCCGGCTGTCGAGACTGAGAGACTGTAATTGCGTCAACTCGCTGAGACTCTCCAAACCGACATCCGTGATCGGCGAATCGGACAAAAAAATCGTCTCCAGGCTTTGCAGCCCTTTGACATGACGTAGCCCCTCGTCTGTCGTCCTTTCACTAAATAAAATCGTCACGACACGTCCGGAATTGTCACGCAACACATGCGCATGCGTCTTCAATGCGCTGAGCGGACTTTTTGCGACCTTCTTCTTCTCGACTCGTGGTGGGGCACTCGTCCCACAGCCCACCACTAAAGCGACCATCAACGCATGGACAAAACGAATCATTTTCACTGTCTCCGCGAGTCGCAATAAAGGGGGCCGTATTATAAGTGTCCGCCAACACAGGCAAAGCTCAACCCGCCTCTTTTGTACGGTCTCTGTAATAGAACCGTTCATGCCATACGACACTGAATACAAATTACCTATCCGGAAACACCAGTCGTGCCCGGATCTAATCTGTGATTCAAGACTGGTAACCAGCTCCTCAGTCGGGCAGCGCCGGCACTTTGCGACCAGACGTCCAGGGGATTCCTGCC
>CAZITS010000377.1:0-5800 GCA_964542185.1 uncultured Pirellulaceae bacterium | reverse complement strand
TTCCAGCTCAAGGACTTGTTGCCATCGGCTGTCTGAATACGACCACCAGCGGCGACCAGGTCACTTGCCTTGGCACCCAATTTGGCAGCCACCAGAACAAACAATTTCTGCAGCCCGTCCTGGGCACTCCGACGGTGTGATTGGGATACTCCTCCAACCGTTGTGCTTCCTCCGGAAGGGCCACTGATGGGGTACTTGGAGCTTCCCAGGTTCACTGTCACGTCGGCCACCTTGAGCCCGAGCGTTTCCGCCAGGACTTGTGCACAGATGGTGCGGGTGCCACTGCCCAGGTCCTGTGAACCGAGAAATGACTCGACGCTACCATCAGGGTGGATTTTCAGTGTGCACGTTGAGGGGTGGGCAGCGCCACCCCACGTGTGCAGCCCCATGCCGAGACCATCGACGACGGACCCTTTGACAGCGCCTTTGCCGTGGGGGTGCCATTTTGCTTTCCAATCCATCAACCGGGCAGCAACTTTCATCTGGTCAGCGTAGACTTCGGCTTTTCCATTCGTGCAATTGGCAAGATTGGCCATGAACACGTCATAGCTGTCTTTTCCCAATTTCCCTGCGACATCGTCAATGACAGTTTGACTGAGAGCACAGCCCTGCGGGTGGTTGGGTGCACGCCAGGCTCGCACCGGTGCATTATTGGTATTGATATTGGTCGCGATGCTGCGCCGGTTTGGTGGCACCATCACGTAGGGCACGACACCAATGGAGACAGCCCCCCGGCCGGAGCCACCGGTACCCCAATGATGGGAATCCCAAACCGAGAGTTTTCCTGTTTTGTCCGCTCCCACTTTCACTTTCACGTAACCGGAGGGTCGGCTTCCGCCGATTCGTAGTTCCTGGTCACGATCCAGCATCAGTCTGACTGGACGCCCCGTTTTCTTGGCGATCCGCGCCGCAGCAATTCCCCAATAGTCGGGTGCAAACTTACTGCCGAATCCACCGCCAATGTACTCACAGCGTACTTCCACATCATTGGCTGTCACGCCCAGGGCACCGGCGAACTGGTCATCCGTACCAGAGACATTTTGCGTCGACAGATAGACCACCAGCTTGTCGCCTTCCCACACCGCAGTGGCGCCGTGTGGTTCCAGACAGCAGTGGGTGATGGCATCGATTCCGTATTCACCTTCGTGAACGATCTCAGCGTCCTTAAAGAGACGGACAAATTCTTTTTCGTAGAATTCGTCTTCGTCGTCGTCGTCGCCTGGTTCTTTTTCGGTTTCTATACGATTGCCACCCTTCGTCGTGCGTTTAGCACGCTGCGCAGCTTCCAGATCGTCATCAGCCGTAAAGACATCGAGCATTTCATATTCGATCTTGATGTTCGCAACACCTTCCCGGGCAGCCCCTTCCGATTCGGCTGCCACGACGACCAGCAATTCACCGGCCCAGCGAACTTCTTTGCCTTCTTTACCCTGTTCAAGAACTTCGACGTGGACTACACCGTCCACCTTTTCGGCTGCTGTGCTATCGACACTCTTGATGCGCACATGCGAGTGGGGGCAGCCCAATGCAACGGCAGTCAATTGGTTCTTGAGATTCACGTCGTACGTGTACTTTGCCGCGCCTGTCGACTTGACCAACCCGTCCAAACGGTCATGGTCTTTACCGATTACGGCAGTGTCTTTACGGGCTGGCCACTGGTAAGGGCCCATCGGTTCTTTGGTCTGGTCGTTGTCCTGAAGCACCATTAGACGCCTCCCTTCACCACATCCAGCGCGGCTTTAATGATGTTGTTGTACGTGCCGCAGCGGCAGATGTTACCGTTGAGACCCTGACGGATTTGGGATTCCGTTGCATCGGGATTCTTGTTGAGAAGCGCGCGAACTGCGACGACAAAGCCAGGCGTGCAAAACCCACATTGTTGCGCGTCGTGCTTGACGAACGCCCGCGGTACTGCGTCTGTATCTTCACCGCCAAGGCTTTCCACGGTTTCGATCGTTTTTCCTGTCACGGCCATGGCCAGCGTGGTTGATGCCATGACGGGTTTGCCGTCAACCAATACGGTACTGGCACCACTGCTGCCATCTGAGCTCACGGGTTTGGCACCCGTCAATTCGAGTTGGCTACGCAATGCTTCAAGTAATGTGGTACGCGGTTCAACTGTCACCTTGTGGTCGCCACCATTGACGTTCAGAGTGATTGTTGTTGCGCCACTGACCACGTTTGCTGTCGCTTGTGGCTCGGCCTCGACAGCTGTGGAGTGGAGTGCGGTGGCAGCGGCAACCGCACCGGATCCCTTGAGAAACGACCGGCGATTCACGGCCGCATGAGAAGAATCTGTGTACTCATTTGACTTCGTCATACGCTTCACCTTGCTTGAGGCCTGACGATACGAATCGTAACGACGTTCCAACGACCGGCCGTTCCAGCTGCAACACACAAATAGAATTGTGGGCTGCACTACCGCACCCGCGTTGTCACTGCCAACCTAGCTTGGACGCCACCTGACAATTGCATAACATACAATTGAAGGGATTATACGAACTGGCAAACGCGATACAACACAAGGTTCGCAGAAAAGACCTCTGTGGCAAGACTTGATACGGCAGGCAGTTATCGCGGTTCGCAATGCGGCGCGAAGTTTTTACGCGCCCGGCTTTCTTGAGCCTTCAAATACAGCCTGTAAGCCGACTGGATTTAGTGCGGTTTGGACTGCGGCAGTCAATCGGAAATGCGGCAGTGATCGAAGACGTCTTTCGGCGGCGCGATGTAGCTTGTGTAGAAGGGGCCGAATTCCGCGTAGCGGGCACTCGCTTCATCAAACCGCATCTTATAGACGATTTCCTTGAGAAATTGGGGGTTGCGTGCCCAGAGTGTGACACCCCACT
Source organism: uncultured Pirellulaceae bacterium (assembly GCA_964542185.1). GTDB lineage: Bacteria > Planctomycetota > Planctomycetia > Pirellulales > Pirellulaceae > UBA9264. The sequence goes on along the minus strand of CAZITS010000377.1, from coordinate 2,954 downwards.
CCCAATCTTCCAGACCAACCCCTACCGTGATCAACTGGCTGACCTTACCGGCAAATTGCATTCCACTGCGGGCATGCTCGGACATCAGGGCATTTCGCGCAGAAAAGGGCAGGTTGAACCAGTTTTCGCCGACTTTCCTTTTTTTGTTCATAGGATAAAAACAGGTCGACGGCCACGGGGGAAATTCGGGTGTCAGACGCTGCTTGTTCATTGCCGGCAGGCGACCCTCATAAGCTTTATACTTGGCTTGATAGGAGGGGCTCCCTTCTTGCTCGCCTTCGGCGATCAGCCGTTGTGCGTACTGTTCCACAGAGGGGACGTATTCGGAGATTTCCGAGAGCGAGACAAAAGAGTAAACCGGTCGTAGCGCAGGCCCCAATTGGCTGGCCATGATGCGTTGATGCACTGCGTCGATTTTTAGTGGATCAGGATCCATGATCATCAGTGCGAAGTCCGCCTTCTGGCCGCTTACTACGGAAGTCTGCAGACGCAAAGGAGCGTCGGTCGCCTGTGGGTCGAGCACTGCCACCAGTTCGTCACGGCCGTCGAGACGTTTGGTCTCATGCATCGAGCTCAAGACACCGCGGTCAAACTCATAGTAGAGATGGCTGCAATGCCAGCCCTCATCTGGAGTTAGCGAAATCTCCGCCGGAGTTTGATTGGTGGGGCGACCATGGGACATGCCGGTGGGCTCCTTGTGACTGGCTGCGAGGCTTCGTATCGTACCAAATCGATCGTCGACTTGTCAGCGGTCCCATTTCGACTTGGACGAAGTTTATTGTCCGACGCAGCGAGAGAACCTGTCGATTTGCACCTGTTGTCGTTGCCATTGACCTCGGATCAGCTGGCCGCTGTAATCCTGGTCTTTTGTCCCGGCGACGTATGCGAGCTGGTTCTGAACGGGTCACAATCACTTTTGTTCATCTGAAAGGCAGTCGTTGTTTGATGGAACGTGAGTTCATTCAATGGATTCGAACGCAGTTGCCGCCCGATCCGCGTTTATTGCTGGGAGCTGGCGACGACGCGGCAGTGCTCGATCTTGCGCAGCAATCGGGCTGTGTGGTGACCAGTGATCTTTTGATGGACCGGGTCGATTTTCTGGTTGAGGAGTGTTCGCCGCAACGGATCGGTCGCAAGGCGCTGGCAGTGAATCTAAGCGATTTAGCGGCGATGGCGGCTCGGCCTCATTCGGTCGTTGTCTCTCTGGCTTTGCCGAGACGAGGTGCGCATGCCTTGGCAGTTGGGCTCTATGAAGGCATTCTGCCACTGGCGCGTGAATTCAAGACTTCGATTGCGGGGGGCGACACCAATACCTGGGATGGCCCGTTGGTGATTAGCATTACTGCAATTGGTGAAACAACCGAAAACGGTCCAGTTACTCGCAGCGGAGCGCGGCCAGGTGATACGGTTCTGGTAACGGGCGATTTTGGTGGCAGTATTCTGAGCAAGCACTTGGACTTTACACCGCGCGTCCATGAAGCACTTTGTTTGCATCGTGATTATCAGCTGCATGCTTTAACTGACGTTAGCGATGGCCTCTCGGTAGATCTGTCACACATCGTTGAAGAAAGTGGATGTGGTATCGTCATCAATCGAGATTCAATTCCCATTTCCGAGGCTGCGATCCAACTAGCAGCGCAAATGCGTGACGCGCCGTCGGCGCTGGCGCACGCATTATCAGACGGAGAAGATTTTGAGCTGATCATAGTCATGGCGGCTGATGCTGCTGAACAGTTGGTACAGCAGCAGCCGTTCGCGGTTCCAGTAACTCCCATCGGTTATGTGGTAGAAGACACGGGGTTGTGGTGGTGCGGTGAACACGGAGATCTGATGCCATTGGAGATTTCCGGATACGAGCACCGAGGCGTGGAATGAGCAGGCTTTTATTTGTAGCACGTGATCTATCTGATACCGACCGATTGGGGGCGGCACTTGCGCAGGTACTACCGGCAAGCAGCGTTATTTCATTGGTCGGAACGCTTGGAGCAGGAAAGACATATCTAGTCCAGGCGCTGGCATCAGCATTGGGTGTTGCGCGCGAATCGGTAGTTAGCCCCACATTTGTGCTTTGCCAGGAATATCAAGGAAGCAAGAAGATTGTTCATGTGGATGCTTACCGATTGCGTGACGAAGATGAGTTTCTTGAGCTCGGTCCACAGGAATGGTTTGAATCGGAAGGGCTGACGCTGATCGAATGGGCAGATCGCGTTGAGAGCTGTCTGCCGGTCGAACGACTGGAGATTCGGATCGAGGTTCTTGCTGCTGACGCGCGTCAATTCGAGATGCACGCGATTGGGGAATCGATGGTCGTTGCGCTGGATACTTTGCGGGCTTCGATTTGATGAAGCGCCCGGTTTGGGGAGCTGCTGTGCCAGTGAATTCGGGTAGTTAGCCTTGGCGACGGGGCGCTATCGCTATGCCGTACCGAAAGTTCTGTTTGGAGAGCAAGTAGGCTGTCTCCGGCAGGGTGGTGTGTGTGTCTCGCGATGCGGACCCCGGGATCAATAGCATCCTGGGGGAAAGTGATAACGCAGGTCTTGGAATGGCTTCCGCGTCGGCGTTTTTCTGGCGAAGCATGTCACTGCCGTCCTGCGTCTATTGGCTCGTCAAGCCAATTGCTCTAACTCGCCAAGCAATCGATCGACTTCGTCCGCGGTGTTGTAGTGAACGAGTCCGATCCGCACCATACCGTCTGGTTCCAGGCCGAGTGACTCAGTCAACTCAAGCGCGTAGTAGTTGCCGTGCCAAACGAACAGGCCACGCTGTCCTAGTTCGGTTGCCAACGCTTCTGGGGACAGGCGGTGGTGGGTAATCGACAGCGTCGGCAGACGTTCGTGAGCGCGCGCGGGATCGTTGATCCCCCAGATTTGAATGCCAGGAATGTTGCGTAATCCGGCTAACAGTCGTTCGACCAGGAATTGTTCATAGGGTTGGATGGAGTTGAATGCAGTTTC
>CAZITS010000376.1:0-5804 GCA_964542185.1 uncultured Pirellulaceae bacterium | reverse complement strand
CAAACAGAGTACGCGCTTTTTCCAGTTGTGGTGGATTACCAGGTCGCAAACGCTGGTAGATGCGCAGCAAGGCTTCCTCATGACTTGAGGTCACATCATCAACCAGGCTATTGAAAATGAGCGGCACCTTGGGCAACTCCATGACCTCCAGCTTCTTGACGCCGGAAGTGCATATCGTCTCTGCGACGTTCTTGCTAATGCGCTGACCAGCTTCTACCAGGATCTCGCCAGCACGATCAGACGACGTGGGGTAGACGACATCGTCAACCGCAATCTTATTCTCGATTTTTACGACGCTACGGCCATCGACGACCTTCTCCACCGAGGTGTCGTAAAACAGACGCAAGATATCGGCGTCGGTACTGAACCGTGAATCCATCGCGCGAATCAGCGTCATGGCTGAGAACTTGCCGCTTTGATCGATCCGAACGGTCAAGGCATCCTTTTTGGTCGCGTTGATTTCTATCCAACTGCCCCGTTCGGGGATCACGCGACAACTCGCCAGCTTGCGATCCGAGGTGCCGTCGGTGTCCAACACAAAATCAACACCCGGACTACGGTGCAATTGGCTTACCACCACCCGTTCTGCACCATTAATGATGAACTCGCCGCCCCCCAGCATGATGGGCAAGTCACCCAGATAGACTTCTTCTTCAATCGCCTCATCTTTGACCAGGCGCAACCAAACCCGAAAAGGCCGCCCATAGGTCATCCGCAATTGCCTGCATTCATCGGGCGAATAACGAGGTTTTCCCAACTCGTATTTGATGTACTCAAGTTTGACTTGCTTGTCGTAACTCTCAATCGGGAAAATTTCACGCAGCACGCCCTCCATACCATGATCTCTGCGCCCCAAGGGAGCCGCCTCCGACTGCAGGAACGCGGCATAGCTTTTCGTCTGGATCTTGGTCAGATCTGGAGTGATCTGTGCGTCACGTCCGGTGCCAAATCGACGCGAATACGTGGGGACCAGTCGGCGTTCGACAGGGGTAGCCATAAGGAATCACTCCGAGCGGGGGTTGGAGAGGCAGTGACGAGCGCGCAGATCGAAGTATGGAGCAATCCGCGCGGACCGATAGCCGGCATCCGCAAGCATGCTCAAATGCTTGACCTGGAAAACGTATCGCAACAATCGCAACGCACCTGCGCCATCAGCTAACACCAACGGCGGTCAATTGAGGGAAGTTCAAGTTACTTGAGTTCGACCGAAGCGCCAGCTTCTTCGAGTTCGGCCTTCAGTTTCTCGGCATCTTCCTTCGAGGCCTGTTCCTTGATCGTTGCGGGCGCCCCTTCCACCAGCTTCTTGGCTTCCATCAGGGTCGACCCGGTAAGTTTCTTGACTTCCTTGACAACGTTCAACTTCTTGTCACCGAAACCGGTCAGTATCACGTCGAATTCCGTCTGCTCTTCCGCCGCAGCTTCACCTCCGGCACCACCAGCGGGCATCGCCGCCATCACCGCGCCACCAGCTGCGGGCTCGATTCCATGCTCTTCCTTGAGGTAGTCACTGAGCTCCTTGGCTTGCTTCAAGGTGAGTTCGGCGATCTTATCGCCCATCTCTTTGGTTTCCGCTGAAAACTCCAGCGTTGCGGTCTCTTCAGACATCGTGGTTTGATCCTTTATGACAACGGGTATTAAACGGATCGAGATCAAGTTCGATCAGCATGATTGCTTCCGGCACGGTGCACACACACCGCACACACATTTATTCTGCGTCCTCTTCCCCCTCCGATTTTTGCTCGATCTGGCTGGCCACCGCACCACCCGGCGCTAACAACTGACCGGACAGCTTGCTGCCTGTACCAACAATCTGACCTGCCAGCAGACTCAGCTGCTCCTGCCGGTTGGGCCATTTACTCATCTCACGAACTCGATCCGGCGTCAGTTGCTGCCCATCCATGACTCCGCCACGGGCAGCAAACTTCTCATATTCCGAACCCTTATCCAGGTCCGACGCCTCTTTGACAAGCGAAATGAAGTCTTCGCCCCCCCAAAGCAAGGCCAACGTACCTTTGACTCCATCCAACGCCGGGGCCAACGCACTCCCTTCGGTAGCCCGTTTTGCCAGACTGTTCTTGATGACCATCAGCTTGATGCCCTTGGAGCGCAAATCGGCTCGCAAACGCACCGTCGCATTGGCATCGATGCCGATCACGTCAACCAGCAACGCATCGTCGACACCCTCCAAGCGTCCCCGCAAGTCATCCGAAATCAAGCTCTTTACATACTTACTCATAGTTTCATCTGTCTCTAAAGACCTGCAGCACTCTCACTGCCACTCAACCATTTGCTGCCCTGACCGCTCACCCCACAACACTGGGCCATCAGGCCGCAATACGAATACCTGGACTCATGGTGCCACAGATGGAAATACCACGCAGATAAGTCCCCTTCACTGCCAGCGGCTTGAGGCCCACTATGTGGTCAATGAATGCCTGGATGTTTTCCTGTAATTGCTGGCCTTCAAAACTCATTTTGCCAACGACGGCATGTACGTTCCCACCCGCGTCGTTGCGAAACTCGACCTTACCGGCCTTATACTCCTGAATGACACGCGCCACATCAGGCGTGACCGTGCCTGCTCGGGGCGATGGCATCAAGCCACGAGGACCGAGCACACGCCCCAACGGCCCCACCAATCCCATCATGTCGGGCGCTGCAATACAAACGTCAAAGTCGGTCCAACCACCTTTGATACGCGTCGCCAACTCCTCCTGGCCAACCTCGTCGGCACCCGCCTCTTCCGCGACGGCAACCATATCGCCTTTGGCAAAGACAATAACGCGCTGGGTACGGCCAATACCATGCGGCAAAACCATTGACCCGCGAATAATTTGATCGGCCTGCTTGGGATCGACTCCCAGGCGCATATGGATCTCTACAGTCTGATCGAACTTGGTCGTATCGAACGTCTTGAGCGTATTAACCGCTTCTGCCAGCGGCACTTCGCTGACACGCTGCGGATCGACCATCGCTTTAAATCGCTTGGATTGTTTCGCCATGAAATTTTCTGCTACAGGCAAAAGAAAAGGGTCAGCACATCCGTGCGATCGCGTCTCGTTACTGGCAGACAATCCAAGTTTGCCAGGGAATCATCATCAACCGTCGACTACCACAAGGCCCATACTGCGAGCCGTACCGGCAATCATCTGCCGAGCGTTTTCTACATCGCTGGCATTAAGATCTGCCATCTTCTTCTGCGCAATGTCATCGAGCTGCGACACAGTTACCTGCCCCACTTTTTCCTTATTCGGCACACCCGAGCCCTTGGCAATGCCAGCGGCCTGCTTGAGTAACGACGCAGCAGGAGGACTTTTGGTCACAAAATCGAACGAACGATCCGCGTAAACCGTGACAATCACCGGAATCGGCGTGCCGTTGTATTCCTTGGTGCGGTCATTGAACTGCTGAACAAACTGACCGAGATTGATACCAAACTTTCCCAACGAAGTTCCTACCGGCGGTGCGGGGGTCGCCTGGCCACCCGGCACCTGGAACTTTGCCTCGCCCATCACTTGCTTCGCCATCGTATGCTCTGCTCACTACAAAGGAGTGGAAGTAATTCCCACAATGCTCAATCTAGTTTTTCAATTTGCCAATGCGGCAACTCCACGGGCGTCGGCCGCCCGAAAATACTAAACAACACGGTCACATGCCCCTTCGCTTCGTCGATCGTTTCCACGGTTCCTTCGAAGTTCTGGAAATTCCCCTCTTTCACACGAATCTGGTCATTCGGAGCAAAGGGAATGGCCGCACGTACTGTTGTATCACTCACCTCTTCTTCCGGCTTGCCAACTTTCAGAATCCGCTCGACATCAACCGCATCCATCGGCGTTGGCCGCCCACCCGAACCGGTAAAGTCACCGATTCCAGGTGTTTCACGCACCACAAACCACGTGTCATCGTTGATCGCCATATGTACCATGATGTAGCCGGGGTAAAGCTTTCGCTTGACGACACGGCGCTTACCCGATTTCGTAAATTCGGCCACATCTTCGGTCGGCACAACCACGTCACCAAAGTACTCCTCGAGGCCATCACGAAGATAACGCCTCTGCAGTGCCTGGCGTATCGAATCCTCACGATTCACCTGAACCTTGAGAATGTACCATTGCTTCCGGTTCTCGTCTTCGTCCTCAGGCTCGGTCTCCAAATCAAGTTCCAGCGGCTCAACATCCTCGTCGGCTGAACCCGTTTCCTGCAGAACCTCCTCCTCGCCCAGCTCGTCGTCCACAACGGCACTGTCCTCAGCGTTCGCTGCGTCAACATCGCCCTCCGCAGCCGCACCTAAACTCAGGTCGGCTGACGCAGCCGAATCCACCAACCCGTCCAACGAGGTGGCGTCGGAAACCCCGACGACATCATGCTGCTTGTCGGCATCTTGAATTTCATCGCTCACAGCCTGTCCCCCGAAGTGGAGCAACAATGCGGAAGCCCAGCTTCCAGCCCATTCTTTACTATGTTTTCAGCACGCCGATGGCCTGAAACAACGACCGCCAAAACAGATCAAAACCAAATAACAATACTGCCATGAAAAAAATCACCACCACTACCACCAGCGAAGCCCGGTACAACTCGCCGCGGGAAGGCCACGACACCTTGACCATCTCCGCTTCCACCGAAATTAAAAAATCCGAAAATCTCGGCCAACCAGCAACCACTCGAAAACTAATCCAACATCCGCCCAACAGGAACGCGCCAGCCGGCGCATACACCGTCACCAGCGGATTCCCATCAGCCAGATTGGACCAAAACTCCGGAACCATGCCACCCTGGAGAAACCCGTAAAAAGACCAGGACGCCATCATTACCGTAACCGCCAAGGCAGCGAACGTCACCTGTCGCGCCACGCGCCCCTGGTTGCGCTTGTAGATTGGCCCAGGCAGCAGCCAAGCCAAATCAGCCAAACTGCGTTTGGACGCCTTCTTCTGCGAACCCGCTGATGAGCCACTCGCTCGGCCAGCTTTACCTTGGGACAACGCGTTTGCCTTAGCCATGTTCAGTCACTTCCGCAAAGCTCGTCCCAGCCACCGCACGACACTCGCGCCCCAATCCACTGCCAACCGACCCATCCGCGATCCGAGGCGGTCGAGCAGGGGCGGCGGGACTCGAACTCGCAACCCCCGGTTTTGGAGACCGGTGCTCTGCCAATTGAGCTACACCCCTACAGGCAGACTCCTGAGACCGCACGCCGCAGCCCCCGAGTTCCCCCCGTTCCCACCAACGACGCCACTCCGCACCGCAACGCCTGACTTACCAAAAGCAGGCGACACACTCACTCGACCACATTTGTCACCACGCCAGAACCGACCGTGCGACCACCTTCGCGAATCGCAAAACGAACCCCGTCATCCAGGGCGATCGGCTTGTGCAACGCAACGGACATTTTCACATTGTCCCCAGGCATACACATCTCGGCACCCACCAGATCCGCTGTGCCAGTCACGTCAGTTGTCCGAAAATAGAACTGCGGGCGGTAACCACTGAAAAACGGGGTATGCCGCCCACCCTCATCCTTTGAGAGACAGTAGACCTCCGCCTCAAACTTTGTATGCGGCGTAATCGAGCCCGGCTTGGCCAACACCTGGCCACGCTCGATCTCATCGCGCTTCACACCACGCAACAGGCAACCTACGTTGTCGCCAGCTCGCCCCTCATCCAACAGCTTGCGGAACATCTCCACCCCGGTGCACACCGTCTTGCGAGGCTCTTCGTGAAAACCAACGATCTCCACATCATCGTTGACATGGACAACCCCCCGCTCGATTCGCCCGGTAGCAACCGTACCACGCCCTTCAATGGAA